>CAYGOE010000007.1:0-52629 GCA_964351405.1 uncultured Muribaculaceae bacterium
ATATCTCATAATTTTAATATTTTACAATTCTCTCTATTTCATAAAAGATCTTATAGGGATCCTGCATAAAGTGATGCTCTCCCTTTGGAAGAGGCACAATGACATCAAAACCTGATACTCTTGCAGGAGGTGCCTCTAAATTGAGAAATGCCTCTTCGATTGCAATCTGACTGATCTCAGATCCAACTCCGTATGTGCGGGGTCCCTCGGTAACAGTTATAATTCTTCCTGTTTTTTTGACGGATTTTGATATAGTCTCTCTATCAATAGGGTAAATAGACCTTAAATCTATAAGTTCTACGCTTATTCCTGCCTCCTTGGCCATTACCATAGCCTTTTGTACCTCTCGTACCATCGCCCCGTAGGCTACAATGGTAACATCTGTGCCGTGAGAAAGAACGTTTGCCTTCCCAAGAGGAATTGTGAATTTTCCCTCTTCAACCTCTTGCTTAATAGCCCTATATATCCTCTTTGGCTCCATATAAAGAATGGTATCGTTACTCTCTATTGCTGCAATTAGCATACCCTTAGCATCGTGAGGAGTCGATGGCACTACAACCTTAAGTCCCGGAATGTGTCCAAAAATAGTCTCCATACTCTCACTATGATGTTCCAAAGCGTTTATTCCTCCTCCATAAGGCATTCTAATAACCATAGGTGTCTCAAATTTTCCTCTGGAGCGATTTCTCATTCTGGATGCGTGACTAATTATCTGATTGAATGCCGGGTAAATAAAGCCGCAAAATTGCATCTCAACAACAGGTCTAAGACCTGCAACTGCCATACCTACAGCAGTCCCAACGATACCGGACTCAGCCAAAGGGCTGTCAAATACACGACTTGCACCATACTTTTGCTGTAGACCCTCCGTAACCCTGAATACGCCTCCCTCAACACCTACATCCTCTCCATATACAATAACACTTTTATCTTCTGCCAACTTAATGTCCAATGCATCATTTATTGCATTGACCATATTCATTATTTTCATCTTGAATCTCCATTAATGTAAATTACTTAATCTTATTCGCTTTCCACTGAAGGAATCTATCGTACTGACGCTCCTGATCGTGAAGATCATCCGGCATCTCAGCGTAGAGATATTTGAAAACATCTTCCTTAGGGTAGGGGCCATAATTCTCAGCCTCTATAAACTGTCTGTCTACCTCCTCTTTAAACTGAGGAATAATCTTCATCTCCTCCTTTTCGCTCCATAGCTTATTAGTTATAAGATAGGACTTTAACCTTTTCATAGGATCTCTCTCATCCCACTCCTGCTCCTCCTCTTTAGTACGATACTTTGTAGGGTCATCTGATGTTGTGTGTGCCCCCTTACGGTATGTTACTGCCTCTATAAGAACAGGGCCTTCGCCATTGCGACAAACTTTAATAGACTCTTCTATAGCTCTGTACATTGCAAAAAGGTCGTTACCATCTACCTGAACCCCTTTTACTCCATAGGCCACTGCTTTAATTGCCAAAGAGTCAGATGCGGTCTGCATCTTTGTTGGTGTAGATATACCATATTGATTGTTCTGTATAATAAATATTACAGGAACCTTCCATACGCCAGCAAAATTTACAGCTTCGTGAAAATCCCCCTCAGACGTGCCACCGTCACCCACAAAGGCGTATATAACTTTATCCTCATTGTTATATTTAACTGCGTAACCTATCCCGGCAGCGTGCAGGAGCTGTGATGCAATCGGGACACTTATTGGAAGAGTAAACTTTGCGTTCTCAAACTTAGAACCATCTTCGTATCCCATAAAATATAGAAAAAGCTCTTTAAGGGTTACGCCTTTGGCAAGCATAGTCCCCATCTCTCTGAATGCCGGTACCATCCAGTCGTTGTCCTGAATTAGTGCACCTGCTGCTGCTGCAATAGCCTCCTGCCCGTAGTTGGGAGGGTAGGTAAATATTCTACCCTGTCTTTGATACGATACTATCTGTAAGTCTGCTACTCTGGCAAAGAGCATATTCTTATATATTTTAAGCAGCCGTGTATCCCTTATTTGGGGCATCCATCTTTTGTTGATAACCTTTCCATTGTTATCAATTACCTGAAAAATAGTCTTTTTTAACGGATTATATTCATTAAACATCTTTTACAAAATTGGTTTATATAATAAGATAATTACACTAAATAACATCCAATAATTGATTTTGTTGAAAAAGATGTTTTTATCTCCTAATCATTTTCAAAATTACTATATTAGCAGTACTCTTTATAAGTGTAAAACAAACAGGGCAATATATAACCACTTCCAAATAATGCAGTCACAACTTTCTAAAACCGAAATTATAGACCTTCTTTTAACTGATTTCTATGAAGATTTCGCAAAGAGTATAAGGGATATCTTAATATCTCGAGAGAGTGTATCTGCACTCTTATCTCTGGTTAATGATATTATAACCGATAAGAGAAGCTCATCTTACCTGAAAAAATATAAAAATCACAGGGGTCAGATTGAATTTCGTTCTGCCTATATTCTAGAATATCTCTACTTTTATGACAGCAATTATTTCAATGAATTTTACCCTCTTTTTTTTAATCTCTTTCCTAAAGTCCATAACGAGAGTTCAAAGCGCCATTTCGGTAAGATAATGACAGATATTCTTAAAAACAGAAGATATTCAGGTAGTAATGAACAATACGAGGCGATAGCCACCGCCTGTATTGAGTGGACTATTAATGATAGAGTAAGAGTTGCAGTTCAGGTTTGGTCAATCGAGACACTAATTCTTCTAAAGAGTAGAGTACCCTTTGTAAACGAAGTATTAGAAGAGCTGCTAGATCAATTATCTCTTAATCCTTCACCCGGGATGGTAATAAGGTTAAGAAAGTGGCGCAATGTTGATCCAATTTAATTACACTATTAAGAAAAAATCTAAAAAAAGTTTTGTCAGATATAATTTATTTTTACATTTGCATAACATTTCATATTGTATCCAATTATAATTCATTATATGAGCAGAGAGTTTAAAAGTCAAACAGAGGTTGCAGCAGGGGGAGATCTCCCTTCTAAATTCTCTGTTAACTCATTGCCCGTAAATAATGTCATATCACTAAATATCCTGAATTCGGGACTACTTCTACTGGTGGTCTCTTCAATCATTATTTCAGTCATTATTATTAGATTGATTTAGGATCCCGTTAAGCACTTTTTACCTTATGCTCGCTTTAACAGGATCCTGTAAAAGCGAGCTTGCGAAGCTTTTATCTATTAACAAAAAATATTTGACTCAAAAATGAAACCACTCAGAAGCAATCAGACAACAGTTGGAAGAAAAATGGCAGGTGCACGCTCACTGTGGAGAGCAAACGGTATGAAAGATAATCAGTTTGGAATGCCGATAATTGCTGTAGTTAACTCTTTCACCCAATTTGTACCCGGACACACTCACCTTCACAATATTGGACAGTTTATCAAGAGAGAGATACAGAAGCAGGGGTGTTTTGCTGCCGAGTTTAATACAATAGCTATTGATGACGGAATTGCAATGGGGCACGATGGAATGCTCTACTCTCTTCCTTCAAGAGATCTAATTGCAGATAGTATTGAATATATGTGCAATGCGCATAAAGTGGATGGTATGATATGTATATCAAACTGCGACAAAATCACTCCCGGGATGCTAATGGCTGCCTTGAGGCTTAACATTCCTGCCATATTTGTCTCTGGTGGAGCAATGGAGGCAGGAAGAATTTCCGGGAGAGACTATGACTTGGTAGATGTTATGGTAAAAGCTGCTGATGAACATACTTGCGATAAAGAGCTTTTAGAGCTAGAGAGGGGAGCCTGTCCTACCTGCGGCAGCTGTTCCGGAATGTTTACGGCTAACTCAATGAACTGCATAACAGAGGCTCTTGGGTTGGCGTTACCCGGAAACGGAACTCTTGTCGCCACTCATAGAAACAGGAAGTTACTTTTTAGGGATGCCGCCTCTATCATAGTAAAGAGTTGTAAAGATTGGTATTTTAATGGAAATGAGGATGTACTTCCCAGGTCTATTGCAACACATACTGCATTTATGAATTCAATGGCTTTAGATATTGCATTGGGAGGGTCTACAAATACTGTACTCCATATGTTAGCTTGTGCAAATGAGGCCGGTGTCCCTTTTGGGATGAAGGATATTGATGATTTGTCTCGAAGGGTTCCTGTCTTGTGTAAAGTCTCTCCGAATTCCGGATACCATATTCAGGATGTAAACAGAGCAGGGGGGGTAATGAGGATTCTTGGTGAACTATCAAGGTGTGGACTAATTGAGACATCTGTAAAGAGGGTAGATTACAACTCTCTTGATGAAGCTCTCATCTTCAATGATATATTCAGCAATAAAGTCACCGGAAGGGCAATAAAGCGGTATCTGTCTGCTCCGGGGATGAGACCAAGCACACTGCTTGGATCACAAAACAATTACTACGAGTGCCTTGATACCGATCCTATAAATGGATGTATTAGAGATGCAGACAATTCATACAGCAGGGATGGCGGGTTGGCTGTTCTTTACGGTAATCTGGCACCAGATGGATCTATTGTAAAGAGTGCAGGAGTAGATTCATCACTACTTAAATTTTGTGGGAAAGCTGTAGTTTTTGAATCTCAGGAGGAGGCATCCCTGGGAATACTAAACGGTAGTATAAAAGAGGGGGATGTAGTGGTTATCAGATATGAGGGACCGAAAGGGGGACCGGGAATGCAGGAGATGCTATACCCGACCTCATATCTAAAATCTATGAATCTTGACAAAAAGTGCGCACTTATTACAGATGGCCGTTTTTCCGGAGGTTCTTCGGGACTCTCTGTTGGTCATATCTCACCTGAAGCAGCAAGTGGTGGTAATATTGCGCTTATTAAAAATGGAGACGTTATAACTATCAACATAAAAGAGAGATTAATAGAGGCCAATATCTCCTCAGATGAACTATCAAAACGAAGAGAACTCTTGAATCTTAAGGGAGAGGAGGCATTCACTCCGGAAAACAGGATAAGAAATATTACATGTGCACTCAAGTTGTATGCAATGAATGTAACATCTGCAGACAAGGGTGCAGTAAGATCAATTAATAATAGATAGTATTTATGCATAAAAATTACATAAAAGGGTCTGAAGCAGTATTAAAATCTCTAATTGAAGAGGGTGTAGATACAATATTCGGATACCCGGGAGGAACAATTATGCCTCTGTACGACGAACTATTTAACTACAAAGAGAGGATTAATCACATATTGGTAAGACACGAACAGGGGGCTGTACACGCTGCCCAGGGGTACTCCAGAGTCAGTGGAAAGGTAGGGGTATGTATTGCCACCGCAGGACCCGGAGCAACAAACATAGTTACAGGTATTGCAGATGCACTAATAGACTCAACTCCGCTGGTTTGTATAACAGCTCAAGTATCTGCAGATAAACTGGGTACAAATTTTTTCCAAGAGGCAGATACGATAAGTATAACTGTTCCTATTACCAAATGGAGTTTTCAGATAACTTCTGCAGATGAGGTTTCGATGATAATTGCTAAGGCATTCTATATTGCTCGTACAGGCCGTCCCGGACCGGTTCTGATAAGTCTTACAAAAAACGCACAAATTGAGTTAACTAACTATAAATACAGGAGTGATCTGGTTTTTAATATCCCGTGTCTTAAAAGAGTACAAATTTCTCAATCTTCAATAAAAGAGGCTATTAACTTAATTAACTCATCAAAGAAACCTATGATTATTGTAGGGCAGGGTGTAATAATATCCGAAGCTGGGGGTGATGTTATTGAGCTGGCAGAGAGGGGAAGTGTACCTATTGTATCAACACTGATGGGGCTCTCTGCTGTTCCCAGCAACCATCCTCTATTCGCCGGAAATGTAGGTATGCACGGGAATCTTGCACCAAATATGATGACTCAGAGAAGTGACCTGATTATTGCAATCGGAATGAGGTTCAGCGATAGGGTTACCGGAGACACATCCAGATATGCGCCAATGGCAAAAATTATTCATATAGATGTAGACAAAGCAGAGTTCAACAAGACAATCAAATCGTATCTGCAAATACAGGGTGATGCAAAAGAGGTAGTTAAATTACTTATTCCCGGAGTCAAGAGAAGTTTTGATAGTGAATGGGATAGCTTTATTAAGGAGTGTTGGAAAAAAGAGAGGGATTTAATAATAGATAAGCTTCTCACAGATAGTGTAAGCGATACAGTAAGTATGGCACAAGCGGTTGATTCAATTGCCCGTATAGGTAAAGGAAGTGTAGTGATTGTAACCGATGTCGGTCAACATCAGATGTTTTGTGCCAGATACTCAAAATTTAACTACGGAAGGAGTATGATCACCTCAGGGGGGTTGGGAACGATGGGGTTCGGACTTCCTGCTGCAATAGGGGCAAAGGTGGGTGCCCCCCAAAGAGATGTGGTGGCAATTCTTGGAGATGGAGGTTTCCAGATGACACTGCAGGAACTTGGGACAATTATGCAGTCGAATATTGATCTTAAGGTGGTTATACTAAATAACTCTTTTCTTGGAATGGTAAGGCAGTGGCAGGAGCTCTTCTTTGAGGGGAGGTACTCTTTTACTGAGATGAACAACCCAAATTTCATTCAAATCAGTAATGCCTATAGTATTGTTTCTAAAAGAGTTGAAATAAGAGAGGAGCTGGATAGTGCAGTAAAAGAGATGTTAGAATTTAGAGGCTCATACCTACTAGAGGTTGTTGTCCGGAAAGAAGAGAATGTTTTTCCTATGGTCCCATCGGGCTCTTCACTTGATGAAATATTGTATTAAAAAAAAGAAATTATGAACAGAGAGTACATTGTTGTAGCATTTGTAAATAATCAGATATCTGTCCTAAACAGGATAACATCTGCATATCTTAAACGAGAGATCAATATTGAGAGTCTAAATATCTCAGAATCATTTGTAAAGGGAATAAGTACAATTGTGATATCTGCAATCACATCTGCAGATACAATAGAGAGAATTGTAAATCAACTTGGTAACGTTATAGATGTCCTTCAAGTAGATTACTATCATCAAGAAGATTTAATATATAAAGAGATAGCCTTGTATAAGATATCTGCAGATATTCTTTCTGATAAGTGTGACTTTGACTATATTCTGAATAGATCTAACAGTAGAATAATAGAGATGGGTAAGGAGTTCCTTATTATTGAAAAATCGGGCTCCAGGTACGAACTTGAAAAGATGAAGGAGAAGCTGGAGAGTAAGAAATTTTTGGCAGGATACTCTAGATCCGGAAACGCAATACTTCATAGAGAACAGGATAAGAGTATACTTCTAAAAGTTTCATAAAATTATTCAACATCTAAATGCACCTGCATAATAGTCCTAATTTGAACACAATTAGAAGAGTTAATCAAAAATATAAATTTTAAAATCATTCGAAAAAATGGCAAAAATGAATTTTGGAGGGGTAATGGAAAATGTTGTTACCCGCAGTGAGTTTCCTTTAATGAAGGCTTTGGAAACATTGAGGAACGAAACAATAGCAGTTGTCGGATATGGAATTCAGGGTCCAGGTCAGGCATTGAACCTAAAAGATAATGGATTCAACGTTATTGTAGGACAACGAAAAGGTTCAAAAACTTGGGAAAAAGCAGTTAAAGAGGGATGGGTTCCCGGTGACTCTCTTTTTGAAATCGAGGATGCGTGCAAAAAAGGTAGTATAATTCTCTATCTTTTATCTGATGCAGGTCAGATACAGCTATGGCCAATAGTTAAAAAGCATCTTAACAGTGGAAAAACTCTTTGTTTTTCTCACGGGTTTGCAATAACGTACAAAGAGAGAACAGGAGTTGTGCCACCGACAGATGTAGATGTTATTCTGGTTGCACCCAAAGGTTCCGGCACATCTCTTAGGCGTATGTTTCTTGAAAACAGGGGTCTTAATTCAAGTTATGCAATACATCAGGACTATACAGGAAAAGCATTTGAAAAAGTTATCTCATTGGGTGTTGGAGTTGGCTCCGGTTATCTGTTTGAAACTACTTTTAAAAAAGAGGTCTACTCAGATTTAACCGGAGAGAGAGGGACACTAATGGGAGCAATTCAAGGAATATTTGCGGCACAGTATCAAGTTTTAAGAGATAACGGTCACTCGCCATCTGAAGCATTTAATGAGACTGTTGAGGAGCTAACCCAGAGCCTTATGCCACTGGTTGCAGAGAATGGAATGGACTGGATGTATGCCAACTGTTCAACCACAGCACAAAGAGGTGCCCTTGACTGGTGGAAAAGATTCAGAGATGCTTCCCTTCCTCTATTTAAGTCTCTCTATGAGGAGGTCGAAAAAGGAAATGAGGCACAACTCTCTATTGATTCAAATGGTAAAGAAGATTATAGAGTTAAATTGGATTGCGAGCTGAAAGAGCTGAGAGATAGCGAAATGTGGAAAACGGGGGAGAGTGTCAGGTCATTGAGACCTGAGAGAGAGAATAAAAGCTGCTAGTTATGTCATACAATCCCAAAATTGAAGATATTACCAAGGCATCTGAAGTTATTGGAGAGCTCTTTTGTTCTACGCCACTACAGAAAAACTTGGGTCTCTCAGACAAGTACAGTGCCAATATTATACTTAAACGAGAAGACCTTCAAATAGTAAGGTCATATAAAATAAGGGGTGCCTTCAATAAAATAAACTCCCTTGATAGTGAGAATTTAGAAAAAGGTGTTGTATGTGCTAGCGCAGGGAATCACGCTCAAGGTGTTGCCTACTCCTGCAATTTACTCAAAATTAAAGGTATAATCTTTATGCCAGAGACTACTCCCAAACAAAAGATAGAACAGGTAAAGATGTTCGGCAAAGATTACATTGAGATAGTTTTAATTGGAGATTCATTTGATGACGCTAATAGTGAGGCAGAAAAATACTCTATTGAAAACAATATTAGCTTTATTCATCCATTTAACGATCCTAAAATAATTGAGGGACAGGCGACTGTAGGTATAGAGATACTCAAAGAGTGTAAAGAGCAGATTGATTTTCTCTTTATTCCTGTAGGAGGAGGAGGACTTGCTTCGGGAGTTGGTTCGGTTTTTAAAAGGTTAAGTCCAAATACAAAAATTGTGGGAGTTGAGCCTATGGGAGCACTAAGTATGAAGCTCTCTCTTGAGAAGGGATTCATATACGAGTTGAATGATATTGACAGATTTGTAGATGGAGCAGCTGTAAAAAGAGTCGGAGAACTTACATTTAATATCTGCAAATATGTGCTTGACGATGTAGTTGCAGTTCCTGAAGGAGCTGTGTGCAGCTCAATTCTTGAACTCTACAACAGAAATGCTATAGTAGTGGAGCCTGCCGGAGCCCTTTCAATAACTGCTTTATCCTTTTATGCCAATCAGATTGTAGGTAAAAATGTGGTTTGTATTGTCAGCGGAAGCAATAACGACATTGGCAGAACTGAAGAGATAAGAGAGAGATCGCTACTATACGAGGGGTTAAAACACTACTTTATTATTAGATTTCCGCAACGATCAGGAGCACTGCTCTCCTTTGCGAAAGATATTTTAGGACCAAAAGACGATATTACTCACTTCTGCTATTCAAAAAAAACAAATAGGGAGCAAGGTCCTGCCGTAATTGGAGTAGAGCTCTCCAACTCCTCAGATTTTAACTCCCTGATTAAAAGAATGGATGAACACAAGGTTGTCTATGAATATATTAACAATAAACAAGACCTTTTTGGTTTTCTTATCTAAAAAAATATGAATTGGGAAAAACTTACATTCAGCTACACTAAAACAAACACAATTATTTGCTCTCATTACAAAGATGGTGAGTGGAGCCCTTTGGAGAGCAGATGTGACGATAGTATCTCAATAAGTGCACTTTCGGCCTCATTGCACTATGGAATACAGGCGTTTGAAGGGCTTAAGGCATATAGGGGTAAAGATGGGAAAGTCCGTCTGTTTCGTCCATTTGAAAATGCAAAAAGGCTTAAAAGATCTGCAGATTATCTTGGGATAGCATCTCCCCACCAAGAGATGTTTGTTGAGGCCTGTAAAAGAGTGGTTCTTGAAAATATTGAATATCTGCCCCCTTATGAATATAGGGCATCAATGTATATAAGACCTTTTGTTATAGGTGTTGGGGCACAAATTGACCTTGTTTGCCCTCAGGAGGCACTCTTCATAGTTGCAGCGATGCCTATCGGCTCTTTCGCCGGCTCCATTATCAGGCCAGCTAAAGTTTTACTGGCTCAGGATCACGACAGAGCAGCTCCTTTGGGGAGTGGTTCCCACAAAATTGGAGGGAACTATGCTGCAGCTATTTCCGCTGGAGTAAAAGCAAAAAAAGAGGGTTACTCCTCCGTTCTCTATCTTGACTCTGCCAAACACGAATATATTGATGAGTTCTCCTCTTCAAATTTCTTCGCTATTAGGGGAGATAGCTATATTACACCTGATTCCGAGTCAGTATTACCCTCTATAACTAATAGTTCATTAATGCAATTGGCAAAAGATTCCGGAATGTCTATTGAAAAAAGGCGAGTTAAGCTTGATGAACTTGAGACATTTGAAGAGGTTGGAGCTTGTGGAACAGCGATTGTTATTCTGCCGGTATCAAGAGTAGACGACAGGATGAACAATAAGAGCTATATAATAGGGGATTATCCCGATACAACAGGGGAGAGGTGCCTCTATCTTTATAAGAGACTCACCGGTATTCAATTCGGAGAGGTGAGGGATCTTCACAACTGGTGTTTGATAGTTGAAAAGTGAAATTCAGCCTAAATTCTGTACATTTGCATAAAATTTGAAAGCAAAATGACAGAATCAAGCAATAAAGAACATAAATACATTGATATAGAAAAAATTATCCGCGAGAGAAATGCAGGACTTCTCAATAAGCTTCCAAAATTTGTTATACGGATTATATCAAAGATAGTATATCAACAGGAGACCAACCAATTATTAAATAAATATTCAAATTCGATTGGTGCTGAGTTTCTTGAAAATGTAATCAAGGAGTTCAATATTAAGTTAGAGGTTGAGGGGTTAGAGAATTTACCTGAGAATTGTAAGTGTTTTTTTACTGCTAACCACCCCTTTGGTTTTGCAGACGGGCTGATTATAACCTATCTGGTAAGTAAGAGGTATGGAGCGCTTAAAGCAATTGCTAATGACGCATTTATGTTTGTTCCTCAACTGCACCCATTCATTGTTGCTGTTAATGTATTTGAGGGCTCATCTAAGGATTATCTGAGAGCTCTTGAGCAAACTTACCGTGAAGATATTGCTATAACCCATTTTCCTGCAGGAATTGTATCCAGAAAAAGGGATGGAAAAATTCAGGACCTTCCTTGGCAGAAGAGCTTTATTACTAAAGCAATCTCAAATCAACGAGATATTGTACCAATTTTTTTTCACGGTACAAACTCAAAACTATTCTATAGAATAAACATCGTTAGAGAGTTTCTGGGAATAAAGGCCAATATTGAGCTTATGTTATTGCCAAGAGAGATGTTTCTAAAGAGAAACAAAACAATAAAAGTTACAATAGGGAGACCTATCTCTTACCAATATTTTGACAAATCACACTCCCATTTTGATTGGGCACAAATAGTGAGATCTAAGGTTTATAAAATGGGAGAGAGTCAAAGTATAAATACCTAATTTTATCTCCAAATCGTAAAATAATACCTTTTAAATATAAAAAATAACGCAACAAATCGCTGTGTGAAAAGTTGTAATTGATTTACTATTAAAGGATTTCTTTTAAATAAACCGCAACTTATAGCAACGAGGCAGTTATCTCTGAAAATCTTTTCTCATCTTGACTAAATTTGCGTTTATGATAATGAATAGATAGAAATCATTATAACTTTGGTGTAAACAAATATTTGTTATCAAATATTCATTCTGCTGTTTTAAAGGTTAGTCGTCAAAGGCCACCAAGTTATAATGATTTCTGTTTATAAACTCTCAAATACTAATAAATTTTCACATAAATGATAAAAGTAAAATTTAACCCCCGACTCTTATTGCTGATATTAGGTCTGGTTGCAGTTATCTCTTTTATCACATATAGAATGAATGTCTATATTGCAAAAGGGCAAGCAGATTCCATTTACATCAAATCCAAGTAAAAGTATTCCCTTTAAAAAGCAGTCTGCCACAATTTATCTTTGCCGGTTAACTTGAGCACTCTCAATGAATAAATCTTTATATTTGCATATAAGGCCCTCTATCTGATAAATATGCTTTAATAGAGCCAAAGCAAGTTAAAATCAAAGATTTATAATGATTAAAAAAACATCATTCACAATACTGCTACTTTTTGCTCATATATTGCTATACGGGCAGAACAAAAAAGCAGACTCTCTGATAGCAATACTTAAAGCACACTCAACTATTGACACAGTTAGAGTAAATTTAATGAACAGAGTCGCCTCAGAGCTGGTTGTTACAAACCCCGAATCTGCACTTAATTACTCTTTGGAATCATCCGAGTTAAGCGACAGTCTCGGCTACCAAAAAGGAAAAGCGAACAGCATTAAATTAACCGGGAGATATTTTCGTGAGAAATTCGACTACAAACAGGCTCTAGATTACTACAAGAGAGCTCTAAATATATACCAAATCATTGGCGATAAAAGGGGAATATGTTTTTGCAGAAGCGATATGGCCTATGTCTATTTACAAATGGGCAACTACCCAAAAGCTATTGAATTTTTTTATGACAGCAGGAATATCGCATTGGAATTCAATGATATCAGACACGTAATTGAGTGTCTTCAGATGATGGGAGTTATATATCAGATGCAGGGTAACTATCCAAAATCTACCGAAGATTTGCAAAGTGCTCTTCTTATAGCCGAAGAGATTAATGACAGGAATTTTATAGCAGACATATACACTAACCTTGGAATAGTATATATGAAACAAAATAACAATTTGCTTGCAAAAGAGTCTTATCTAAAAGCTCAGACAATTTATGAAGAGCGAAAAAATAACATTAAGCTTGGCTCTCTTTATAATAATCTGGGAAAAATCTATGAGGATGAGAATAATCTTTCAAAAGCTAAAGAGCTATATTCAATGGCTTTACAAATAGAGGAGCTAGAGGAAAATAAGTTCGGAAAGATGCTCTCTTTGAATAATTTTGGTTCTCTATATAAAAAACAGAGCAAATATATTGCTGCTCTTGATTATTATGAGCAATCTCTACAACTATCAAAAGAGACCGGCAGCAAAAATGTTATGAGTGAGACCTATCTGAAAATGGCTGAAATCTTTTTTGATATGGGCAAATTAGATAAAGCTCTTGAGTTTACAGAAAAAAGTCTATCAATTGCAAACGATATGGGTATTCTTGAGTATCAGAAGATTGGTTACGGACAACTCTCAAAAATACACGCTGCAACAAACAACTTCAAAAAAGCTTACGAAAGTCATACTCTGTTCAAGAAATTGAATGATAGTATTTTTAATGAGCAGAACATAAAAGAGGCTGTAAGTCTTGAATACAGGTACAAATATGAAAAAGAGAAACAGAAACAGGAGTTGGCAAGGTATGAAGAGGATATTATCAAAGAGGAGCAACAGAAGCGGATAAAGGTTATATTATACTCTACCATTACTGGTCTTATTTTACTGGCTATATTGCTTTTAGGCGCACTCTACTCATATTTTGACAAACGTAAAACAAATATAGAACTTATCAAGCAGAAAAAAGAGATTGAAAAAAAATCTAACGAACTTATCACCTCAAATGCGACAAAAGATAAGTTGTTTTCGATAATTGTAAACGATCTGCAAGATCCCTTCAATAATATTACAAATTTATCCAGCTTGATGGCAAGAGAGACAGCAGAGCTTGATCCTGATGTTCTTTCCGATTTCCTTAAATCAATTCATAAATCAGCAAACTTTGCAAATGAGTTGCTGGGAAACTTAACAGAGTGGGCAAAGTCCCAAACAAATAAACTGGAAGCCGAGAGAGACAGAACCACAATCAAAAATATTTTTATTTTTGCCAACTACTCCATTGAGCGTATTGCAAATAACAAGGAGATAACACTTAATTTCTCTTTTGATAAAAACATAGATTTATATGTTGATAAGAATATGATTAATACTATATTAAGAAATTTAATAACCAACGCAGTTAAATATAGCTACAGAGGGGGGAGTGTAAATGTAAATGCAGAATACAATGATAGTGAAGTTATAATTTCTGTTACAGATTATGGAGTGGGTATTGATAAAGAAAGAGTCTCTAAGTTGTTTCAAATAACAGAAAAGATTGCATCACCCGGAACCGAGAATGAGCAAGGTGCTGGACTGGGTCTGCTATTATGCAGGGAGTTTATAGAAAGATTGGGAGGGAAAATATCTGTACAAAGTGATATCGGGAAGGGGAGTAAATTCTGTTTTACACTCCCTGAGAGGTATCTTTCCTAAATATTTGTGCGCAACTTTGCGCTGCATAAAAAGTTTTATATTTCTATATATTAGGTAGATATATCAGTAAAATGCGCAACTTTGCGCTGCCAATATAAAATTGCTTTTTTTCTTTATATCTCCATATTACATTTGCAGTAACATCGTTTCCGTAATCGTGGGGATCAATACAATTACCGTGTGATAAGGTTTATTTGCAAATTGTTTTGAAGGTTAGTCACCATTAAATAAAGGTAAGTATCGATCTCCACTATTTCCAAGTTTAAATTTATGAACAGGCAATTAGCAAATAGATTGATAAGTTTAAAAATCCAGGAAAAAATTGGGTTTAGTTATGTTATCATATCAATTATAATAACAATCTCAATGGTGCTTAGTAATCAAAAAGCAGAGGCCTCGTCCACAACCTCAACTTTCTATAAAATTAATGTAACAAACTGCATTAAATGCTATCATTGTGAAGAAGTTGCCATTCACTCTATTAGTGTTGGCAACGATGGCTATCCTTACTGGATAAACGGGTCAATTTCCGGAAATTACAGAGTTTATGTTAATCCACCGCAAGAGTATCTGGAAGATTTGGATATAGCAATTGCTGATTGCCCGATGGAGTGTATATCTAAAAGCACACACCTAAAGAGAAGGTGAAGTAAAAACAGTTTTATTTTTTTCTGTTCTCAAACAGTGCACATTCAATATTTCTTTATATTTGTGAATGTGTAATTTTTTTTCTATCATTTTTTTATTTCTGCTTTTTTCCTGTACATCAAGCTACAGCGAACAAGATTCTCATTTTGACAAATTGAAAAAATGGGACTCCCTAATGTTTATGAATCCGGCTTCTGTGATGGATTCACTCCAGAATTTCAAACCGGGAAAACTCTCTGAATCAAATTTTGCCTACTTCACTTTACTCTCAACAATCGGGAGTTGTATGAATGATATTGATATCACAGATGACTCATCCATAACCAAAACAGTTGAGTGGTACAGATCAAAATCTGACTATTATAATTTATGTCGCTCTCTAATTTTTTGCTCTGCAGCTAATTATAATAAGCAACACTTTCTAAACGACTCCATAAAATTTAACAATTTGAGAGAAGCAGAAGATCTGTTTACTCAAGACAAAGTTAAAGACCCTGTAACAGAGGCCTTCTTGAATAAATATCTTGCAAAAAAATCAATACACTTATTTTATTCAAATAAGTCTGACATTTTTCCCTCCACACTTAAAGCTGAGGAGTATATCAAGAGAGCGGAGACTCTTTTTATTAAATTGGGAAACAAACGAGAGATGCAACTCACCAATTTATACCTCTCGGAAATTGTAATTGGTGTATATGAATATGATAAAGAGCTGGAAATTCTAAATAAAATAGCAGGGTTCCCGGATTTAGAGCAGGATATAAGACCATTACTCAACAAAAAATTTGCACATTTATATCAAAGAAAACTCGAATACGATAAATCATTACACTATTTAAAAAATGTGCTTGGTGACTCTCTATTTGGCATTAGTTCAAAAATTAAAAAATCTGGTATCATAAATGATATTGCGGTTATATATGACATTAAAAATCAAACTGACAGCGCAATTAAATATGCGATATTATACAAGGATTTAATGTTGAAAGATCTCCAAAGATCCCATTTTGGTTATCAATTTCTCTCAAAGACATATGAAAATAATGGAGATTATTCTAACGCTCTTGATTTGTATAAAAAATACTCCAATTATACTTCAAAACTACACACAACACAGCTTAAGGAGAGAACATTACAGCATCTAACAGAAAAAAACCTGCTAATAAAAGAGATCCGGCAAAGAAAATCTTTGTCAAATAGTTTAATTATTGTATTAATTACCTCATTGGTAGGTTTAGTTTCTACTATACTATATTTTAAAACAGGTCGAAGAAGGGATAATTCAAAATTAGTCAGAGAGCTGGATGATCTTAATAAACAGATGGCAAACCAGGAGATGTCAATAAAAAAATTGTGGGTTACAAACGAGGTATTAAAAACAACAGCAGGAAAATATCCCGATCTTATAAAGGATGTTCAAAGAGAGGCAGCAAAGTGCAGGAGAGAGGCAAAAGGTACCTATGAGAACCTTAACACAATTATTGATGATTCGCGGCAAATTTCCAGGGAGATGATCTCACAAATAGCTAAAAACAAATCTTTTGCTAAAAATTTTCCTGAAATTTTCAATAAAACTGAACTCTCTCATTACGAAAAAATCATCTATGCACTCTTTAGTCTGGGATACGATGCCAAAGAGATCGCAAATTTCTTCTCAGTTTCACCCTCAACCATAAGAGCGGTTAAAACCAGACTTAAAGATAAGTACGAATAGTGACTATTTTGTTCTATTTCCCGATGCAGAATTTGCCGAAGATGTTTCCCAGAATTTCTTCTGTACTTATCTCTCCCACTATCTCTCCAATGTGAAAAAGAGCCACCCGAATATCCTGAGATAACAAGTCAGTAGGAAGAGAGCTCTCCATTCCTGCTGATGCTCTTAAAAGTGCCTCTTTTGTCTCTTTAAGGGCCTCAAAGTGCCTTACATTTGTAACAAGAGTAGAGAAGGAGTTTCCCGCCTCTTCATATCGGCATTTCAAAAGGGCTGCTTTTAAATTTTCTAGCCCTCTTTGCTCTTTTGCAGATAGAGGAAGTATATCAACAGGCTCTAAATTGTTTCCTAAACAGAGTTGTGAGATGTTTTTTATATAACTTTCAATACTCTTTTTAAAGTTTTTTCCACAGCTCTGTTCTATTATATCGGTTTTGTTGAGCAGAATTATGACCTTTTGGTTAACTGAATTAATAACTGAAGATAGTTGTTTAATTCCCAGGCCGAAATACTCCTCCCGCTCTGCATCCAACATAAGAAGAACAACAGATGCACTACGTATTTTCTCGTAACTTCTCTCTATTCCAATAATCTCTATCTTCTCTTCGGTCTCCCTTATGCCTGCAGTATCGATGAAACGAAACCCAACCCCCTCTATATTCAGGAAACCTTCAATGAAATCTCTTGTGGTACCGTGAATCTCCGATACAATTGCACGCTCTTCATCAAGAAGAGAGTTTAAAAGAGTACTTTTACCGGTATTTGTTGCACCTGCAATTGCCACAGGAATACCGTTTTTTATGACATTGCCCAGACGAAAGGAGTCTATAAGCATTGATATATGATTATTTACCTTTTCAATGAGAGCTTTAAGCTTTACTCTGTCGGCAAACTCTACATCCTCATCGCTAAAATCCAGCTCAAGCTCAATCAGTGAAACGATCTCAAGCAGTGAGAGACGCATCCCTGAGAGCTCTTTAGAAAATCCTCCCTTCATCTGTTGAAGTGCTACCCTGTGTGAGGCCTCTGTTTCAGATATTATAAGATCTGCAACTGCTTCTGCCTGTGCTAAATCCATTTTACCATTAAGGAAAGATCTTTGAGAGAACTCTCCGGGTTTCGCAAGTTTTGCCCCTTTGGATATGAGCAGCATTAATATCTCCTGTTGAATATAATTTGAACCGTGGCAGGATATCTCCGCCATATCTTCACCGGTGTACGAGTGGGGAGATCTAAAAACAGATATGATAACCTCATCCAGTATCTTCTCATCTGAATCAATTGTTCCGTACCTTAGTCTCTGTCCGGGAGTTAGAGATAGGGGGCCTCCTTTTGCCGGAGTAAAAATTTGGTCTGCAATTTTTATCGAATCTGGACCGCTCATCCTTATCACGGCTATTGCACTCTTTCCCTGTACAGTAGAGAGTGCGCAGATTGTGTTTATGTTTTGACCCTCCATATCGAAATACCGATTAGTATATCCAAATTTAATCTTTTTTAACCATTAAAACAACATTTTCAAGATGATGGGTATGGGGAAACATATCCACAGGCTGAACCTTTGTTATCTTGTAGCTATCTCCGATAAGTGCAATATCCCTTGCCTGAGTTGCAGGGTTACAGCTGACATAAACAATTTTTGCAGGTGCTGCCTCAGAGATAACCTTTGCAACATCCGGATGGATTCCTGCACGTGGAGGATCCAGAATAATTACATCGGGTGAGCCGTGAAGGGCAAAAAAAGAGGATGTAAGCATATCTCCCATATCTCCGGCGAAAAAGCTGCAGTTCCCGATACCGTTATTAACCGAATTAGCTTTGGCATCTTCAATCGCCTCTTCAATATACTCAATTCCAACTACCTTAGAAGCATCTTTTGCCAAAAAAAGCCCTATAGTACCTGTTCCGGTATAGAGGTCATATACTGTCTCATTCCCTGTAAGAGCAGCAAAATCTCTCACTACGCAATATAACGTGTAAGCCTGCTGGGAATTAGTCTGGTAGAATGACTTAGGACCAATTCTAAAGCTAAGCTCCTCCATCTTTTCACATATAAACTTCGACCCACTGTAAAGGAAACACTCAAGATCAGAAATTGAGTCATTCTTTTTGTCATTTATCATCCAATTGAGAGAGGTAATTTGTGGAAAATGATTTTTCACAGCCTCCAGAAGCTTAATTATCAAATCCCTATCTTCATATGCAAAAACTATAATTACCATACTCTCTCCAGTAGTTGTGGTTCTTACTACCAAAGTTCTCATAAGACCTGTCTGCTTTCTAAGATCAAAAAAAGTGTAGCCGTTATTAATGGTAAACTCTTTGATAAACAGGCGTATTTCATTTGATGGAGATGGTTGAAGATAACACCACTCTATATCCAGCACTTTATCAAACATACCGGCAATATGAAAACCCAGACCGGCTTTGTCATTGTTAGTGAGGTTATCTGCCTCCAAAGCACTCTCAACCCATCTTTTAGCCGAAAATGTGAATTCCAGCTTATTTCTGTATTCAGTGGTCTTATCAGATCCAAGTATTGGGGAGATTGCAGGAAGTTTCAGGTGACCGATTCTTGTCAATTGATCAATTACCTGCTGTTGCTTGTTTTGAAGTTGGACAGAGTAGGGGAGTGCCTGCCACTTACACCCTCCGCACAGCCCATAGTGGCTGCAAAATGGGTCAATTCTGGATGGTGAGGGCTTTACCATCCTGGTAACATATCCCTCCATATAATCCTTTCTTTTATTTTTCACCTGCACATCAACAATATCTCCGGGCACAGTAAAAGGGATAAAAATAACCTTGCCGTTTATATGTGCAAGAGATTTGCCTTCTGCAGCAATTGCCTCAATTTCAATATTTTCTAATAGTTCTTTATCTCTTCTTCCCATCTTGTATGTTATTGGAGTGCGAAATTAACTTTTTTTATACTTAAACGTTAATATTATGTTTAAAAATAGTAAATTCGCGCTATAGGCGGAATATTTATTTAATAAATTACACTCCAATGAAAAGGTATTTAACAATATTTCCTTTGATGCTTTTGGCTCTAATGTCATCTGCTCAGAATTTCATCTCTATAACGGGAAAGGTTCAGGACGCCGCTACAAAAAAAGCACTTAATTTTGCATCTATACAGCTGCTAACTACCAATATCAGCAATGTTACTAACTCAGACGGATTATTTTCACTTAAGATTCCTTCAGGATCTAATGCAGACTCTGTAATTATTTCATATCTGGGATACAAATCGCAGAAATTCGGGCTAAATGATTTCAAGCAAGGGGAGCTTTCAATTCGTCTTGAGCAATCGGATATTGCTCTTAACCCAATCACTATAAGGCCACAGGATGCTCCGTCGATGGTAAAGATGGCTCTGGCAAGAATTGAGAAGAACTACAGCCAGAAACCTGTACAGATGACTGCATTCTATAGAGAGATGATAAAAAAAGGAAGTAATTATGTCTCTATAAATGAGGCTGTTTTAGATATCAACAAGGCATCTTATCTTGGGTACAGGCTAGATCAGATAGGCATTTATAAAGCCAGAGGGAGTTACGATATAACCAGAGTGGACACTCTTATTGTCAAGTTTCAGGGAGGTGCCAACTCTGCACTAAACCTGGATATTGTTAAAGATCCTTTTTTGGGAGCAGATATTATGTTGCTGGAACAGATTTACACATTCCGGTTTACTGAGCCTACTACAATTAATAACAGGTTTTTCTATGTTATAGAGTTTGATGAGAGAGTAAAGTTGGACGAGATATATTTCCGTGGAAAACTCTATATCGACTCCGAATCTATGGCAATAGGCAGAGTTGAGTTCGCAATGAATGTTGAAGGTCGTGAGTATGCCAACTCATATTTTGTAAGAAAAAAACCGGCTACACTAAAAATGGATGTCCTTACAGCAAATTATGTGGTAAACTATAAACCTATTGAAGGATTATGGTATTTCGACTACTCCAGGACAGAGGTAAAATTTAATGCCAAGTGGGATCGCAAATGGTTTAAAAATATCTACACAATACAGTCAGAAATTGCAGTTACCGATATTTCCGACAAAGAGCGAAAAATTGAGGAGCAAAGCCGGGTCCGTCCAAGAGATATAATGTCGGCTAAGGTTAGTGATTACACAGATGACAACTTCTGGGAGGAGTATAACATAATTGAACCAGACGAATCAATTGAAAATGTTATTGCTAGAATTATACGACAACTCAGAAGACGAGAATAATAATACAATTTATATTATGTTAAATAGAAATGTTGAACTCTCCTGAATCAATACCACTGCCCGAGAGAATGCGTCCTAAAAGCCTTGAGGATTTTGTCGGGCAAGAACACTTGATTGGTGAGGGCTCCGTTCTTCGAAAGATGATTGAATCCGGCTCTCTCACCTCTTTTATTCTTTGGGGGCCTCCGGGTGTAGGTAAAACTACTTTAGCAAGAATAATTGCAAATCGACTGGACAGGCAATTCTATGCTCTCTCTGCTATTAATTCCGGTGTTAAAGATTTAAGAGAGATTATTGAAAAATCCAGATCAAACTCAATCTTTCACTCTAAGCGCCCAATTCTATTTATTGATGAGATACACCGCTTCAGCAAATCGCAGCAGGATGCTCTTCTTGGTGCTGTAGAGGATGGCACGATTACCCTTATTGGTGCTACCACCGAGAATCCATCTTTTGAAGTGATCACTCCCCTGCTCTCCAGATGTCAGATTTATGTTTTGCGGCACCTGGAAACGTCACATATGGACTCTCTGATAGAGAGAGTTTTAGAGAGAGATTCTCTTTTATGTAAACGTGAAATAAAGATTGAAGAGAGGGAAGCACTCTATCGATTTTCTGGTGGTGATGCTCGTAAATTACTTAATATCATAGAAATAATCACATCAAGCTTTGGTTTAAACGAGAAAATAGTAATAAATAACAATATTGTTACAGACAGGCTTCAGGAGAATATTGCACTCTATGACAAAAGTGGAGAGCAACATTACGATATTATCTCTGCTTTTATCAAAAGCTTAAGAGGTTCAGACCCGGATGCTGCTATTTACTGGATGGCAAGAATGCTCTCCGGGGGAGAAGATCCCCTCTTCATTGCCCGAAGAATGATAGTCCTCTCCTGTGAAGATATTGGGCTTGCAAATCCGAACGCTCTTTTGATTGCTCAGGCCTGCTTTGAATCTGTCCATAAAATAGGGATGCCCGAGGCAAGAATAATCCTCTCTCAAGCTGCAATATATCTGGCAACCTCTCCAAAAAGCAACTCTGCTTACCTTGCAATTGATGCAGCAATGGAGGAGGTCATAAAAAGTGGCGATCTTCCTGTGCCCCTTCATTTGAGAAATGCCCCTACAAAGCTTATGAAAGAGCTTAATTACGGAAAGGATTACAAATATGCTCACTCCTACCCCGGTAACTTTACGGAACAGCAGTTTTTGCCGACTGAGCTTTTAAATTGTAAGTTTTACGAGCCTGGATCAAACATCAAAGAGGAGGAGATCAAAAAAAGATTGAACACGCTTTGGAAAAAATATAATAATTAATTGATTTTTGCCTAATTTTGTCCTGTTATGATAATAGACAAAATAGAGTACATAAAAGATGTTGATAAGGGTCTTTTTTTTCTAATTTCAGGCCCTTGTGTCGTTGAAAATGAAGAGATTACATATAGAATCGCCTCAGAAATAAAATCTATCACTCAAAAACTTTCCATCCCTTTCATTTTTAAAGCATCTTATAGAAAGGCTAACAGATCGAAAGCAGATTCATTCACCGGACTCGGTGACGAAAAAGCGCTCGAGATTCTGCAAAGGATTCGTCATAAATTAGAGATTCCGGTTGTAACAGATATTCACAATGCTAATGAGGCTGTGCTTGCGGCATCATTTGACGTTGATGTGCTGCAGATTCCTGCCTTTCTTTGCAGACAGACAGATCTTCTGGAGGCTGCCGCATTAACCGGGAAGTTTGTTAATATTAAAAAAGGGCAGTTTCTCTCACCTGAATCTATGAAATTTGCGGCAGAGAAGGTAGCCGGTACTGGAAACAACAATATAATGCTCACCGAACGAGGCTCACAATTCGGTTATACTGACCTTATTGTAGATTTTAGATCCCTACCTGTAATGAAATCATTTGGATATCCTGTTGTTCTGGATGTTACTCATAGTCTTCAACAACCTAACCAAAGCAGTGGTGTATCTGGAGGGCGACCGGAAATGATCTCAACATTAGCCAAAGCCGGCATTGCAGTCGGTGCAGATGGGCTTTTTATCGAAACTCATCCAGACCCTTCAAAAGCACTCTCAGATGGAGCCAATATGCTTAAGCTGGATGTGCTGGATTCATTGATGAAATCCCTTATTCCTATACGGAAGGCAATAAATATTGATTAATAAAACAGAAAACTGACTTACAAATTAATAAATAGAATTGTTATGATATTAAATACAGATTTTACAAAAAGGTATGAGAAGATTCCGGTAAATATCTTTGAGGAGTCTGATATAGCCTGCATAGGAGTAGCAGAGAACATTTCAGAAACTATTACCCAAAAAGCTGCGAAAGGTTTGCCTTGTGTTCTTGGACTCAGTGCATCCTCTGTGGCAATAAGGGTGTACGAAGAGCTTATCTCAATGTATAACAACAAGATTATTAGCTTTAAAAATGTACATATATTTACTGTCGACGAGTATTGGGCATTGAACAAAAACGAACTCCAGTCTCACTACCGTTTTATGAAGGAGTACTTTTTGGATTTCATTGACATTCCATCCGAAAATATTCACTGTCTTGACGGAGATATTCCTAAAAGTAAAATTCACAGCTATTGCGATGAATATGAGCAGAAAATAGCCACTCTTGGCGGTATTGACATAATGGTAATCGGTAATATGGGGTTTAATGAGCCTGGTTCTCACTATAACTCAAGAACCCGTCTTATTACCCTCAACTTCAACACAAGAGTCTCTGCTGCATCTGAGTTCTTTGGGGTAGAGTATGTTCCATTTCACGCCCTCACAATGGGTATTGAGACAATTCTCAAATCTAAAAAAATCTATTTTCTCTCCTGGGGAGAGGGCAAGGCACAATCCATTGCAAAACTGGTAGAGGGTAGCATAAACGAACAAAACCCTACCTCGTATCTCCAGAGACACGAAAACCTTGAAGTTCTACTGGATTATGCCGCTGCTGCCGAGCTTACCAGAATAAAAACACCTTGGCTAACAGGTCCTTGCGAGTGGACAGATCCGTTAACCAGAAAATCTGTCTTCTGGTTGTGTAAAAAACAGGACAAACCTATTCTAAAACTGACAGATAGAGACTACAACGACAATGGTATGAGTGACCTTATCACAGAACAGGGTCCGGCCAGCAAAATAAATATCAAGGTCTTTAATAATCTTCAACACACTATAACAGGTTGGCCGGGAGGTAAACCAAATGCAGATGACTCAACCAGACCGGAGAGGGCAACACCATTTCCAAAAAGAGTTATTATCTTCTCCCCTCACCCCGACGACGACGTAATCTCAATGGGTGGAACTCTTGCCAGACTATCGGAGCACGGTCACGAAGTACATCTGGCATATCAGGTATCCGGAAATATTGCAGTTTTTGACCACGACGCCATAAGGTTCCTGGATTTTTTAAGAGATAGTGCTAAGATATACAACTCAGAACTTAAATCTGCAGACTCTATATATAGAAATGCACTTTCAGAACTTAGTACTAAACACCCCGGAGAACCAGATTCTCAAAGTATTCGTGAAGTTAAAGGAGCGATTCGCAGAGGGGAAGCAAAGGCGGCTTGCCGTTATCTAAAAATCCCGGAAGAGAGGGTTCATTTTCTGGATATGCCATTCTACGAGACAGGAGGGGTTAAAAAGAGGCCTATAGGAGAGGCAGATATAACAATTGTTAAGGAGTTACTCAAGAAGGTTAAACCACATCAAGTATATGCTGCAGGAGATCTGAGCGATCCTCACGGAACCCACAGGGTTTGTCTGCAGGCGATTCTTACTGCATTGAATGAGTTAAAAAACGAAGATTGGATAAAGGATTGCAGAGTTTGGTTATACAGAGGGGCGTGGCAGGAGTGGGATGTTGCAGATGCAGATATGGCGGTTCCGTTGAGTCCTGAGGAGGTTAATATCAAAAGGGAGGCTATTTTTAAACACCAGTCACAAAAGGATAGGCCGCTATTCCCGGGGTCAGACAAAAGAGAGTTCTGGCAGAGGGCAGAGGAGCGTAACCATAACACCGCACTTTTGTTTGATAAGCTTGGTATGGCAGAGTATCAGGCAATTGAATTATTCGTAAGGTACTATATTTAAAAATAAAAAATAACTTAACCAGCTAGAATATGAATAATAAAAGTAATTTTATCATCCCGATAGCCTTTATTGGAATGATGTTCTTTGCAATTGGTTTTGCTTTGGGAATTAACTCATTTCTTATACCGGTTCTTAAAGGAACACTGGATATATCCTCCGGAGCGTCGTACCTGATTCTTGCAGCTACATTTTCTACATTTATAATTTTTGGCTATCCGGCAGCACTTACTATTGCAAAAATTGGTTACAAAAGGACAATGTCTCTCTCCTTTCTTCTTTTTGCAATTGCTTTTGCACTATTCATACCATCTGCAAGCAGCGGGAATTTCATCTACTTTTTAATTGCTTCATTTGTAAGTGGTATAGCAAACACATTCCTTCAGGCTTCAGTTAACCCCTATATTACAATTCTTGGTCCAATTGAGAGTGCTGCAAAAAGGATGTCAATAATGGGTATTTGCAATAAACTTGCCTGGCCGGTAGCTCCTGTTTTTCTGGCATTTGTTATCGGCAAAAACACCACTGACACCCTTATTTCAGATCTATATCTCCCATTCTATATAATAATAGGAGTGTTTATACTCCTTGGCCTTCTATCTATGCTTGCTCCTCTTCCTGAGGTAAAAGCAGTTGGAGAGGATGCCGAAAATGCAGATGATTGCCCTTATGCCGCTAATAAGACCTCTATCTGGCAGTTTCCGCATCTCCTGCTTGGTGCACTCACTCTATTCTTCTATGTCGGAGTTGAGACTGTTGCACTGGGTACTCTTGTAGATTATGCAACCTCGTTAAATCTACCTAACGCCTCTTCGTACGCCTGGATATCTCCTGTAGGGATGGTTATAGGTTACATCTGCGGTATTGTATTTATTCCGAAATACCTAAGTCAATCTAATGCATTGATTATATGTTCATTGCTAGGAATAGCAGGTGCATTGCTCGTTGTTCTTACTCCGGATGCAATCTCAATCTGGTTTATTGCTCTTATGGCGCTTGGTTGTTCACTTATGTGGCCGGCACTTTGGCCTTTGGCAATTGCAGATCTTGGAAAATTCACCAAAGTAGGTTCCTCATTTTTGGTTATGGCTATTGCAGGAGGTGCAGTTATTCCAACTATCTACGGATTTCTGAAAGACTCTGTTGGTGCTCAAAACTCATACTGGATTGCACTACCTATCTATATTTTCATACTCTATTATGGAGTATCCGGTTATAAGATACGAAAAACCGCCGTGAAGTAATTACCTGAATGGTTATAATACTATATTTATTGCTCCTCCTGAATACCGGCTCAATAGAGATTATGGTTCAGGAGGAGCCTTTAATTAAAGAACAAATGATTACAGTTAAGAAAATTTCGTTCCCCTGTCAACTTCCTCCTATGATACTGGTTCAAAAGATGATGGACAGTATGGCTGTTCCTTATCATAAGATAGATCAAAACAATTGGGATGAATACCCCTATGCTCCACTTGTAAGCTTTAGAATAGCATACTCAAAGGATGAGATTTTTCTACAGTACAATGTCAGAGAGAGATATATAAGAGCTCACTACACTGTAGATGAGGGCTCTGCACCATATAAGGACTCTTGTGTAGAGTTTTTCATAATCCCTTCCCAAGACTCTATCTACTATAACCTGGAACTTAACTGTATAGGTGTAGGGACCTTTGCCTACGGCAATCAAAGGAGAGAGAGAACCCGGTTTGATAAAAGCATAACCTCAAAGATAAGACGAATTTCAACTTTGGGTAGAGAGGGATTTGAGACAAAAGAGGGAGATTTTAACTGGAGTATCACAATTGCAATTCCAGTCGAACTGCTCTACTCTGGCAATAAAGAGTCTCTTGCAGGTAGAGAATTGAAGGCAAACTTCTATAAGTGTGGCGATGAGCTTCCACAAAAGCACTATCTGTCATGGAGTCCAATAGAAACAGAAAAACCTGATTTTCATAGGCCTGAATTTTTTGGAACACTTCTATTTGAAAGGTAATCTAAAAAAATAGAGTTAAAAAGGATAGCCCACTCCAAACTGAATGGCGTAGTTGTCTGTTTTGAACCAGTCACCCGGTCCTATCCACATTTTTCTAGAGGGGTCGTGTGCTTTGATTCCCAGATCGAGACGTAATATTACAAAATCGAGATCTAGTCTGGCTCCAAATCCCCAGTTTACTGCAACACTCTTATAAAAGTCTTTTAGTCGGAACTGACCGCTCTCCTGACCGGACTCACTTCTGAATGTCCATATATTTCCTGCATCTGCAAAAATAGCCCCCTCAATATTCCAGAACATATTGAACCTATACTCTGCGTTTAACTCCAATTTAATATCGCCTGTCTGGTTAGGTATTGAAAATGTAGTATCAATTGCAGCAAATCCGGGGCCGACAGATCTTGCCTGCCAACCTCTTAAACTATTAGCCCCTCCCGCATAAAAAAGCTTTTCAAAAGGAAGGATTCTGGAGTTACCATAAGCGTGTCCAGTTCCAATATTGAATCTGGTTGCAATTGATTGATCTTTATCTATCCTCCAGGTATAACCAACTGTAAGATCACTACGGAAATACTGGGCATAAGGTGTGTTCCAGATTGTCTTTGCATCAGTTGAATCGCTTGAAAGTTTGGACTTAAAGAGGCTTACAAGATTCCCTGCAATATCATTAGTCCATCTTACGTAGAAATAAGATTTTTTTGGATTTGTTGAGGCGTCGGTGGTATAAAAAATAGTCCCGCCCATTCCCAGGTCGAAATGATTCTTATATGAATTTTTCAGAAAAGGATCCTGTAATGACTCATAGAATTGTGGATTCATATTGATTAGCTTCACAATATTAAGCTGAACAGGGTTAACTATATAAAAGAGCCTCTCTCCCACCCTCCAGTTATATCCGTAGTTGAATGATATAAGGTTTCTGGTGAATTCCGGCCGACTTTGATAATTGTATCCAATATTCATATCTGTTCTGGGAATATTGGTGCGAAAAAGGGAGTCCGGCAGTAATAAAAAACTTGGAAATGAGATACCTGCCGAAATACCTAACTCTGTAGATTTTATGGGATCGTCCAGTTTGAATTGAAAATTTCCCATAAAGCCAAGAGTAAACCACTCTCCTCCTCGAAAGAGGTTTTTATGATAATACGATGCTGTAGGTGAAACACCTAGAAGGTTGTTGGAGTTACTTGATGCCTCCAGATTGAGCTTGTATCCCTGACTTTTGGAAGGTGTAAGCCTGATAATGCAATCTACTTCTCGATAATTTCCGGATGAGTCTGCAGGGACTTCGTCATATTGGAGGTTAACTCCGGAAAAAAATCTGAGAGAGACAAATCTGTTATAAGTTGTAGATGCAACTCTTTCACTGTATGTATCACCCGACTTTAAAATATTCATCCTCTCCAGTACCGTAGGCCTTATTGTCCTTTCACCTCTATGGTAAATGGTCATATTTTTCATCTTATAAACACTAAATAGACTCAACGAGTCATCTCGCCTCATAGGGTCGTAATCCGGGAAAAGTGAAATTTTTCTGATTCTGAATTTTTCGTGAGGACGGGAATCTTTCTGTGTTTCGTTTCTGGTATAGTTGTCGATTCTCACATAAAGATCTGCAACATCTTCCTCGCCAAGGGTATCAGCCTCAAAAAAGAAAAAATTCTTAGTAAAGTTATAGTATCCGCTCTCTCTTAAAATGTTTGTAATTCTCTCACTCTCCAAATCTAAGCTCTTCTCAGAGAGCCTAACTCCCTGTTTTAGTAATGATTGTGCGTTATTATTCATTACAACTCTCTCTATAGCAGTATCTTTAATGTTATAGTGAATCTCCCTTACCTCAAAACTTTTACCCACATTAACGAAGTAACTTACTTTCGCTCTCTTCTTTTTAATAACTATTGTATCGTTAACTGTAGAGTTATAATAACCAATTGATGTTAAATGGGTAACAAGGTTTTCGCTACTTCTTTTGACAAGTGATGAGTCCAGGATAACAGGAGGCTGGCCAACTCTTTTTACAAATCTGTCCCATCCGTCACCTTTTCCATTACTCCAATTGTAGATCATAAGAAAAGGGTTCCAGCCATATACAAGAGATCTGTTCGGTTGTTGCCTGATGTACTGATTAAGATCCCCTGGTTCAATTTCGTCACTGTTTAGCACCACTATCCTATTCTCTTTAAGAAGGCTTTCTCCCTGAGGCACAACTCTGACAGTGCTGCAGGAGAATATAACAGAAGAGAAAAAAAGAGTTAGAACACAGGTGAATTTTGTGATTGGGAGTCTATTCATTAAGCTAGTATTTTACACAAAAATAGTAATTATAATGATTTGTTTTTTTCGAAAAATAAAAAAAGATATATTTGCATCTTGAAATAAATGTAACACGTTTACTTTATCTTTTTTTTTTAAATCTAACTCACTTACATTCCAAAAATGAAGAATAAGTACATAGATCTGGTAGAACAGTCATTTGACTTTCCACAGGATGAATTCACAGTAGAAGACGGAGAGCTCTACTTTCACGAAATCCCGATGATGGATATAATTGAACAGTATGGAACTCCTTTAAAAATAACTTACCTGCCCAAAATATCTTCACAGATTCAGAGAGCTAAGCGAATGTTCAATGTTGCAATGGCTAAAGTTGACTATAAAGGAGATTATCACTACTGCTACTGCACAAAAAGCTCTCACTTTTCATTTGTAATAGAGGAGGCTCTTAAAAACGACATTCACCTAGAGACCTCCAGTGCATTTGATCTCAATCTTATAGAGTCTCTTCACGAGCAGGGCACTGTGACTAAAGAGCTATACGTTATTTGCAACGGGTTTAAAAAAGATATATATATAGAGAATATTGCCAATCTTATCAATAACGGCTGGAAAAACACTATTCCTGTTATGGATAATATGCAGGAGTTTGATGAACTTGATCTCTGCATTAAGGAACCCTGTACAATAGGGCTGAGAATAGCAGCAGAGGAGGAGCCAAAATTTGAATTCTATACATCCAGGCTTGGAATAAGATATAGTGACGTAATCCCTTTTTATGAGAACAAGGTCAAGCACAACAAGAAGTTTTCATTAAAGATGCTCCATTTTTTCATCAATACAGGCATTAGAGATAATGCATATTACTGGAATGAGTTATCTAAATGTGTATCTGTGTATTGCGATCTAAAAACTATCTGTCCGGAGCTGGAGAGCCTAAACATTGGAGGAGGTTTCCCGATTAAAAACTCACTGGCATTTGATTACGATTATGAGTATATGGCAGAAGAGGTTATTGCTCAGGTTAAGAGCATCTGTTCTCAAAGAGGGATCCCTGAACCTAACATCTTTACAGAGTTTGGTAGTTTCACCGTTGGAGAGAGCGGAGCCGTTATATATCAGGTTTTAGACCAGAAACAGCAGAATGACCGTGAGAGATGGTATATGGTAGACAGCTCATTTATGACCACACTTCCGGACACCTGGGGGATTAAGCAGCGCTTTATTCTTCTCCCGATTAACAAATGGAACAGCGAATACCAGAGGGTTTTCCTGGGAGGACTGACCTGTGATAGTCAGGATTATTATAATGCTGAGGCCCACGCAAATGCAATATTTCTACCTACAATAAACGGTGACGAGCCTCTCTATCTAGGGTTTTTCCATACAGGAGCATATCAGGAGTCGATCGCGGGTTTCGGCGGGATACAACACTGTCTGCAACCTGCTCCAAAACACATAACTATAGACCTTGATGAGAATGGTGAGTATTTTACCAAACTATTTAGCAAGGAGCAGACATATAAGTCAATGCTCAAAATTTTGGGATATTAATGACTCCATCAAAAGCAGATATTAAATTAATACGCTCTCTTGATAAAAAGAGAGCAAGGGAGAGTACCGGACTCTTTGTGGTAGAGGGAGAGAAACTCTATGGAGAGTTATTAAAATCAGATTTAGTTATTCATAAAGTATTCTCGAGAGAGGAGATATCTGAGGAGATGATGTCAAAAATCAGCCACCTCTCAAACCCCTCTCCGATATTGGCAATAGTGAAAAAACCTTCGGTTAAAAAACAGGAGAGACTACAGGTAGGCAAATTTTATCTTGCCCTGGACTCTATTAAGGACCCGGGAAATATGGGAACGATTATCCGTTTAGCTGAATGGTTCGGAGTTGATACAATTTTTTGCTCACTCGAATGTGTAGATATTTATAACCCGAAAGTTGTTCAAAGTGCAATGGGTTCGCTTTTTAGAATGGATATACAATATAAAGATTTAAAGGACGTTATCCAACAATGCAAACCATATATTCCTGTATACGGAACTTTTCTCACGGGAGAAAATATCTATGGCGAAATTTTGCCGGAAGGTGCTTTGGTAGTTTTAGGAAACGAATCGTTCGGTATCTGTAAAGAGTTGTCTCAAATAGTAGATAAAAGAGTACACATCCCCTCTTTTTCAATTGAGGCAAAAGGTGGAGAGTCTCTCAATGTGGCTATTGCAGCTGCTGTAATATGCTCTGAATTCAGACGATCCTCTGTCTCAAAACCTCAAAAAGAATAACAGAGGCGGCAGCAGAGACATTGAGCGAGCCAATCGAACCAACCATTGGAATCTTTACCAGAGTGTCCGAAAGTGCCAGTGAAGATCCGGAAACTCCCTTCTCTTCTGAACCTAAAATAATTGCGGTTGCTTCTGTCAAAGAGCTCTGGTAAATGGTTTTTTCTGCTCTTTCTGTAGTGGCAATAATCTGATATCCGCTCTCTTTTAGAAAATATATGGCCTCTCTTATATTGGATACCTTAGCAACAGGTATTCTAAGTAGTGCTCCTGCAGATGTCTTAACGGAGTCGGCGTTTACAGTTGCACTACCTTTAGCTGGGACAATTATACCGTGTGCACCTGCACACTCAGCGGACCTTGCTATTGCCCCAAAATTACGGACATCACTTATACCATCAAGAATAAGAAGCAGCGGTTTTGATCCACTCTTATCTGCCACAGAGGTCATCTCATCCAGAGTAACATAATCTACATTTGCAAGAAATGCAATAACTCCCTGGTGGTTACTGCGGGTAAGGTAGTTAAGCTTTTCGACAGGTGCAAATTGAACCTGAATACCCCTATCTCTCAATTTATCCAGTAGAATCCGAAACTGAGGCCCTTCAAGTCCTTGTCTGAAAAGCACTTTTTCAATCTTTTTTTTACTGTCCAGTGCCTCGAGAACAGGGTGTATTCCAAAAATAAAATTATCTGTTTGCTCCATTTTTTATATTTATGTTAATCTGTATGTAGGCTCTCCCACTCCTTAAATTTTAAATCCAGTGAAGATTTAACCAATTCATACTCTTTTATCATCTCCGGCAAAGATACACTATTATGGCTCTCAGACAATATTAGCTCCAATTCGGATATCCGCTTTTCCAACTGTGCAATGCTCTCTTCGCACCTCTCTATTATGTTTCTCTTCCTTTTTACCTCTCTGTCAATCTCTTTCTGCTGCAGATAGGTTAATACAGGAGTGCCTACACTAGTTATATTTTTGTTATGATCATTTGGAATGTTATTTTTTACAGATTGAGAAACCTGTTTTGATATCTGAAGTTCATCTAGACTCTCTATCTGTTTTCTCTGTAAAAACTCCTCTAATCCACCAAGGTGCTCCCTAACAGATCCATCTTTGAATTCATAAATCTTATCTACAAGACCATCAAGAAAATCTCTGTCGTGTGAGACCAGCACCATTGTGCCGTCATATCTTTGCAATGCCTGTTTAAGAATATCTTTTGACTTGATATCCATATGGTTGGTAGGTTCATCCAGAATAAGAAGGTTGTGTGGTTTAAGTATAAGCTTTGCCATTGCAAGCCTGGACCTCTCACCTCCACTAAGGACAGCAACTTTTTTATCAATATCCTCTCCTCTGAAAAGAAAAGCTCCAAGAATATCTCTTAATTTGCTCCTGATATCTCCGGTTGCAGCTTTATCAAGTGTGTCAAATACAGTGTCATCCTTCGAAAGAAGCTCATCCTGATTCTGAGCATAGTATCCAGCTGCCACATTGAATCCGGTCTCAACTTCACCTTCGGTTGGCTTTAGGTCACCGGTTATGAGCCTCATAAAAGTGGTTTTTCCCTCTCCGTTTTTTCCCAAAAGAGCGACCTTCTCTCCTCTCTCAATTGTAATATCAACATTTGAGAATATTATCTTTGGTCCAAAGGCCATTTTTAGATTGCGTGCCTTGATGACAACCTGTCCGGATCTTGGAGATGGAGGAAACTTAACAAAAAGCCTGGATTTATCCTCTTCATCCACCTCAATTCTCTCTATCTTCTCCAGTTGCTTTATTCTCGATTGTACCTGATTGGACTTGGTTGCCTTGTAACGGAATCTCTCAATAAACTCCTCTGTCTTATCTATAACTCTCTGTTGATTGTCATAGGCAGCTCTCTGCTGCTCCATTCTCTCCTTCCTGAGTATTATATATTTAGAATATGGCACCTTATAATCGTTTATCTTGCCCAGCATAATCTCAACTGTTCTTTTGGTGATACTGTCCAAAAAACGCCTGTCGTGAGAGATAAGAACTATTGCACCCCTAAAGCTTTGCAAGTACTGCTCCAACCATCTTATTGACTCAATGTCCAGATGATTGGTGGGTTCATCCAACAAAAGTACGTCCGGCCTGCGCAGCAACACTTTTGCAAGCTCAATACGCATATTCCACCCTTGACTAAGCTCTGACCTCTTCCTGCTAAACTCTTTTCTGTTAAAACCAAGTCCTGTCAAAATTCTCTCAGCTTCAGATAGTGGATTCCCATTTTCAAGAAGGTGAAACTTATCGGTAAGGTCATTGAGTTTAATCAGTAATTTATGATATTCATCGCTCTCGTAATCTCTCCTGTTTGCAATAGAGCTGTTTACAATCTCTATCTCTTTCTCAATATCTGTCAGATACGAAAATGCCAACATTGCCTCTTCAATTACTGTGGTAGTTTTCGAAAACTCCATCTCCTGAGGAAGGTATCCGATTGTAAGCTCACCTGGCATTTGAACCTGACCAGATGAGGGTTGAGTGACACCTGAAATAATTTTTAATATTGTTGTTTTGCCGGCACCGTTTCTGCCAACGAGACCGATACGGTCATCGTCATTTATATGAAAATTGACCTGATCGAAAAGCAAAAAACCTCCGAAAGAGACAGTTAGGTTATTTATCGATATCACGGCAGATTAGTATGCTAAATTCATACAGCAGGTAAAGGGGTGCTCCCACAATAAAGAGGGTAAAAGCATCTGCACTTGGAGTGATTACGGCTGCAACAATTATAAGTATTGTAAATGCGTGTTTTCTATATTTTTTGAGCATACTTTTGGTGATTATACCCATTCTGGAGAGGATGGCAGCCAGTGCAGGCATCTCAAACACTACTCCCATTATGAGTATAAGCCAGGTAAACATAGATATGTATGATTTTAAGGAGATCTGGTTTACTACCCAATCACTTACCTGATAGGTTCCTAAAAATCGCACTGTTAAAGGGAATACAAAAAAGTATCCTACTAAAACGCCTATGAAAAAAAGAAGTGAGGCAAAGGCAAAGGCCCGCTTAACAGCTGCCTTCTCTTTTTCATAAAGGCCGGGACTTACAAATGACCAGAGCTGATACAATATATACGGAACAGCAAGAATAAAAGCAAGTGTCATAGAGACGCTCATATGTGTAAAAAACTGGGCAGAGAGCTCTATATTTATAAGAGTTACCGAAAAGGGTGCAGGTGAGGGAATCCCAAGCAGAGAGGACAACGATTCAAACCATTTGTAAAGAATAAAATTTGAATCTACCGGCGCAAATATAATCTCGTCAAAAACTAGTCGCTTGTTGAGGAAAACCACCCCCATAAGCACAAATACAACAATAGCCGAGCGAAAAAGTACTCCCCTCAGTTCATCCAGATGGTCCCAGAATGTCATCTCTTTACTCTCAGACACCTCTCTCTATTTTAAGGACGAGCCGTTGTCGCTATCCTGTTTAATATCCTCTTCAACACCTTTCATTCCGTCTTTGAAGCTTTTTACACCCTTTCCAATACCTTTCATAAGTTCCGGAATCTTCTTTCCACCAAAAAGCAGCAGCACAATTAACGCTATAATTATAATCTCCGTAGCTCCTATTGTTCCAAAAAGCAAAAAATGGTTCATCTTATTATTTTTTAAATTGTTAATTATTAAAATATGGCTCAAATAACTCTGCAATATATTGTGGTACCCTTGTAGGTTTTCTTGTTATTGAATTTATGAACCCAAGGGTTACTGTTCCTGTACATACTATATCGCCGAGTTCGTTATAGATCTCTGTCTCTATAAAAAATCTTGCCTTTGGCATCTCTCTTACCGATGTAATAATCCTAAGTTTATCACCCTGTCTGGCAGGTGATTTATAATTACAGGTGACATTTACAACCGGCATCATCACACCCCTCTTCTCAATCTCCTGAGTAGGCAAGCCTAACTCTACCAGAGCAATATGTCTGCCCCACTCAAAGTAACGAATATAATTTGAGTGGTGTACTATACCCATAAGATCTGTCTCATAGTACCTTACCTCCAGTATTGTTTCGGACTTATACATCTATCTGCTCAACTCCTCTTTCAATTTTTTAAGGTTCTCTATTTTTATTCCCGCATCAGATCTCTTTTTCAACTCAATATCAACTACCTGCTCCGGAGCACTTGCCATAAATTTCTCATTCGAAAGCTTGGCATTGACAGATTTAAGAAAGCCATCCAGATGTTTAAGCTCTGCATCTATCTTGATTATCTCCTCCTGAACATTAACCATTCCCTCCAAAGGAACGAAAAATTCTGTTGTTTCAACCATAAAAGATGATCCGGTAATGGCCTCACCCTTTTTTGACATATCCATAACAGAGGTAATATTTGCCATTTTACACACTATTGAGTGCATATCCTCGTGGAGACTCCCCTTTACATAGAGGGTAAGAGGCTCCTTAGGAGAGATCCCTTTAGCCTGACGGATACTTCTTATGTTAACTATAGCAGATTTTGCCAAATTGAAATGTGAGATAAAGTCACTGCTGTATAGCTGAGCTGTTGGCATTTGCGCTATCATTATGCTTTCGTTATCCTCTCTTTTATTTAACCCTTGCCATAACTCCTCTGTGATAAACGGGATAAAAGGGTGTAACAGCCTTGTAAGTTGATCAAAGAAGTTAATTGTCCGGTTGTGGGTGACACTATCAACACCCTTTCCGAATGCAGGTTTTATGATCTCCAGATACCAGGCACAAAAATCGTCCCAAAAGAGTTTATAGAGGAGCATCAGTGCATCTGATAGACGGAACTTATCAAAATGGACGTTGATAAGCTCAATAGATTGAGAGAGATGATTATCAAACCATTTAACGGCAATAGCTGACTGCTTGGGTTGAGATGCATCCGGGTCAACACTCCAGCCCTTTACCAACCTATATGCATTCCACACTTTATTGGAGAAGTTCCTGCCCTGTTCTACCTGACTCTCATCGAATAGTATATCATTACCCGCACTGCTGCACAGAAGCATACCTAATCGAACTCCGTCGGCACCATACTCCTCCATCAGCCTTATTGGGTCCGGAGAGTTACCCAGAGATTTGGACATCTTTCTTCCCTGCTTATCTCTTACTGTACCTGTTAAGTAGACATTCCTAAACGGTATATCACCACAAAATTCGTGACCGGCCATTACCATTCTTGCAACCCAAAAAAATAAAATTTCGGGGGCAGTAACTAAATCATTGGTTGGATAGTAGTAAGAGAGCTCTCTGTTGGGTTCTCTGTCAGGGAAACCCGGTTTATCAGTGTCAAACACAGATATTGGCCACAGCCAGGAAGAGAACCAAGTGTCAAGCACATCTGAATCCTGCCTAAGTTGCTCTTTTGTAATAGATGGATCAATTTTAGCAGCCTCTTTGAGTGCATCATCCGAATTTGGTGCAACTACATACTTCCCGTCGGGCAAATACCAGGCAGGAATCTGCTGACCCCACCATAGCTGTCTTGAGATACACCAATCTTTTACGTTCTCCATCCAGTGCCTGTAAGTGTTTCTGTATTTATCAGGGATGAGCTTTATCTTATCCTCCATCACATATGCAAGAGCAGGTTTAGCGGCTTGCTCCATCTTTAAAAACCATTGCATAGAGAGTCTGGGCTCAATTACGGCATTTGTCCTCTCTGAGTATCCTATCTGAGAGTTATACGGCTCCTCTTTAACCAGGTTACCGGATTCTGAAAGCATCTTAACTATCTTTTTTCTTGCAACAAACCTATCTTCACCCACTAGTATGGTTGCCTTTTCGTTAAGGCGGGCAAAATTATCCAGGATGTCTACAACAGGGAGGTTATGTCTGATTCCAATCTCATAGTCATTTATATCGTGAGCAGGTGTTATTTTCAAACATCCTGTTCCAAAATCCATCGAAACATAGTCATCTTCAATAACCGGAATCTCCTTATTTATTAAAGGAATTAAAACGCTTTTACCCTTGAGCCAGTTGAATCGCTCATCCAACGGATGGACGCAAACTGCTGTATCAGCCATAATTGTCTCAGGGCGGGTTGTAGCAATCTCTACATATTTATCTGAAGCGACACCATTCATAGAGATATGGTATCTCAAATAGTATAGCTTTGATGGGGTATCTCTATGTATAACTTCCTCATCACTGACTGCTGTCTCTCCCGACGGATCCCAGTTTACCATCCTTACACCCCTGTATATCAGTCCTTTTCTATAATAGTACACAAAAGTATTAACAACAGCTCTGCTCAAATCAGGATCCATTGTGAATCTGGTTCTCTCCCAGTCGCAGGATGCTCCAAGTTTTTTAAGCTGCTCCAGAATTATCCCTCCGTGCCTCTCTTTCCACTCCCACGCGTGAGAGAGAAACTCCTCCCTTGAAATATCGCTTTTCTCGATACCATCTGCTTTAAGTTTGGAAACAACCTTTGCTTCGGTTGCAATTGAAGCGTGGTCGGTGCCGGGAACCCAACACGCATTTTTCCCCGACATTCTAGCCCTTCTCACCAATACATCCTGAATGGTATTGTTGAGCATATGCCCCATATGGAGCACTCCTGTTACGTTAGGAGGTGGAATAACGATTGTGTATGGCTCTTTATCATTTGGTTCAGAGTGAAACAAGCCTCTGTCCAGCCAGTATTGATACCATTTACTCTCGGTTTGAGACGGGTCATATTTTGCGGAAATTTCCATTTTTAATGAAGTGGTTATTAAAACTAAACTACAAAGTTAATCAATTTAAAAAAAGTGAACAAAATTAGCTTTTAAGAAAAAATCTTATCTTTGCGGGAATTATAAAAACCTTCAATTATATGAGTGCTGAGAATGAATTGAATATAGAATTAAACAGCGATGTGGCTCAGGGATCTTATTCCAACCTCGCAATAATCACCCACTCAAGCAGTGAATTTATTATCGACTTTATAAGAATGCTTCCCGGGGTTCCAAAAGCTCAGGTAAACAACAGAATAATAATGACTGCAGAACACGCCAAGAGACTATACCTGGCTCTTCAGGATAATATTGCAAAATTTGAGAGTCAGTACGGCGAGATTGTACTTCACAATGAACCTATAAACAGAGTCCCTATAAACTTTGGCAATAGTTCTGCCGAAGCCTAAACTTCCATTTAAATATAATATGACAAAAAAACTTAAGATTGTTGTTCTGGCCAAACAGGTGCCGGATACCCGAAATGTAGGTAAAAACGCAATGAAAGAAGATGGTACGGTAAACCGTGCAGCCCTTCCTGCAATCTTTAATCCTGAGGATATGAATGCTCTGGAACAGGCTTTAAGATTAAAAGATCGTCATCCCGGAAGTGTAGTATTACTGCTTACAATGGGCCCTGCCAGAGCAGCCGAAATTATCCGCGAAGGATATTACAGAGGAGCTGACGGAGGCGTATTGCTTACAGATAGAAAATTTGCAGGTGCAGATACACTGGCAACCTCATATGCTCTGGCAATGGCATTGAAAAAGATGCAACCGGACATAATTATTGCCGGCAGACAAGCAATTGACGGAGATACTGCACAGGTAGGTCCTCAGGTGGCCGAGAAACTTAATTTACCACAGGTAACATATGCAGAAGAGATTGTCGGATTTGAAAAAAACAGACTGGTTATTAAAAGGCGTCTTGAGAGAGGCGTAGAGAGTGTAAGGACACCACTTCCTGTTGTAATTACGGTGCACGCAACAGCTCCGGAGTGCCGTCCAAGAAACGCAAAACAACTTATGAGATTCAAACACGCCAGAACACTTACCGAGGAGCAGGATAATGAGCACAACTCATATCTTCCCCTTGTCAGCCCTGAATCTTTAAGGATTCCTGAGTGGAGTGTTGCAGATGTAGGAGGAGAGGAGAGCCACTATGGTCTCTCAGGATCACCTACCAAAGTAAAGAAAATTGAGAATATCGTTTTTCAGGCCAAAGAGTCTAAAAGACTGACATCTTCATTTGAGGAGATTGATTTGCTGATGTCAGAACTAATCTCTTCTCATACAATCGGATAACAAAAAATATCAAAAATGGACAACATAATAATCTATATAGAGACCGAAGGTGGAAAAATTTCAGATGTAAGTCTGGAGTTATTAACAAAGGGGCGCACTCTTGCCGGTGAGTTATCGTGTAAACTTGAAGCACTTATAATTGGCGGTAGTGTAGAGCAGCACACTCAGGAGCTGTTCAATTATGGAGCAGAAACTATATATATAGCTCAGGATAAAAGACTTGAGCATTATTTGACTCTACCGTACTCTGCAATAACTATTGATCTTTTCAAAAAGGAGAGGCCTCAAATAGCACTTTTCGGTGCAACAAGCATAGGTAGAGATCTTGCACCAAGAGTGTCCAGTGCACTGGTTAGCGGACTCACAGCAGACTGCACATCTCTTGAAATTGGAGATCATAAAGAGATTAAGAGCGGAAAGGAGTATCGCAACCTGCTCTATCAGATAAGACCAGCCTTTGGGGGTAACATAATTGCAACTATAATTAATCCTGACTGCCGTCCACAGATGGCTACGGTTCGCGAAGGTGTAATGAAAAAAGAGCCTTTAAAAACCCCTGTCAAAGGTGTAGTTAAAGTAATTGAGACTATAGATATAATCAAGCCGGAAGACTTTGTAGTTGAGATTATTGAGCGGCACATAGAGGAGAGAAAAATTGACATCAAAGGGTCGCCGATAATTATTGCCGGTGGTTTTGGAGTTGGCTCAAAAGAGAATTTCAACCTTCTCTATGAACTAGCATCTGTATTGGGTGCAGAAGTAGGTGCATCCAGAGCCGCAGTAGATGCCGGCTTTGCCGAAGGTGCCAGGCAGATTGGACAAACAGGAATTACCGTGAGACCTAAACTATATATTGCAGCAGGAATCTCCGGACAGATACAGCATACCGCAGGAATGGACCAGTCTGCTATGATTATTTCAATCAACAGCGATCCGAATGCTCCTATCCATCAGATTGCAGATTACGCAATTATCGGAGATATGAACGAAATCATTCCAAGGATGATTAAATCTTATAAATTAAACAGTAAATAGTTATGGCAAACTTCTATAAAGATAATAGAGACCTTAAGTTTCAATTTAACCACCCCTTGATGTCAAAAATTGTAAGACTAAAGGAGCAGGATTTTAAAGATTCCGGAAATTTTGACTATGCACCGTGTAATTTCGAAGATACAGTTGACTCTTATGATAAAGTGATGGAGATACTGGGTGAGATTTGCGGAGAAACGATAGCCTCAAATGCAGAAGAGGTAGATAAACAAGGCCCTCACCACGAAAACGGGAGAGTTACGTATGCTCCTGGTACTCAGAAAAACCAAGATACTCTTACTCAGGCAGGTCTATACGGAATGTCTCTCCCAAGGGAGTTTGGCGGATTGAACTTCTCTATGGTTCCGTATGTTATGGCTGGGGAGATAGTGGCAAGGGCAGATGCCGGATTTGCCAACATATGGGGTCTTCAGGATTGTGCCGAGACTATTCACGAATTTGGCTCAGAGGAGATTAAACAGGAGTTTCTACCTAGAATAAACCTGGGTGAGACCTGTTCAATGGACCTGACAGAGCCTGATGCAGGGAGTGATCTTCAGGCAGTAATGCTGAGAGCCTCCTTCAATGAAGCTTCAGGAATGTGGTATCTTAATGGAGTTAAGCGCTTTATAACCAACGGAGATGCTCAGATAAAACTGGTTCTGGCTCGTTCAGAAGAGAACACAACAGACGGAAGAGGTCTCTCTTACTTTGTTCACGACCAGGCGTGGGGTGGAGTTACTGTAAGAAGAATTGAAAACAAGCTAGGTATTAAGGGATCTCCAACTTGTGAACTTGTTTTCAATAATGCTCCTGCCAAAATAGTTGGCGAGAGAAGAATGGGGTTGATAAAATATGTGATGTCTCTAATGAATGGCGCACGTCTTGGAGTTGGTGCCCAGTCTGTAGGTATATCCGAAGCAGCATACAGAGAGGCGCTCAAATATGCTCACGAAAGAGCACAGTTTGGTAAGCCAATTATTCAATTTCCTGCCGTTTATGAAATGCTTGCGGTTATTAAAGCAAAACTCCAGGCTTCTCGTGCTCTGTTGTACGAGACCACTCGTTTTGTAGATTTGTATAAAGCCTATGGGTATGTTGGTGAGAGCCGTAAACTTACTCCGGAAGAGAGAGCTGAGTCAAAGCAGTATCAGAAACAGGCAGATATGCTTACCCCTATGTTGAAACTGATGGCTTCTGAATACTCCAACCAAAATGCCTACGACTCTCTTCAGATACACGGAGGATCGGGCTTTATGAAGGACTACCCTATTGAGAGACTTTTCCGAGATGCTCGTATAACAACAATATATGAAGGAACATCACAACTGCAGGTTGTTGCTGCTCAAAGATATGTAACTAACGGAGGATATCTTGCTCTGATGTGCGAGTATGAAAAAATTCCACTCAAAGCCGAACACGAATTACTTAAAAAGATATTGGTAGAGATGACTCTCCAATACGAAAAGAGTGTTGAGCTACTTACAGGAAAAGATAATGATTACATTGATTTTCACGCAAGAAGATTGGTTGAGATGGCCTCACACATTATAATGTCATATCTTCTTATAATTGATTCCCAGACAGATGATAGTTTTGAAAACTCTGCCCAGATTTTCATCAATAAATCCAGAGCCTGGAACAACGAAAGGTATACATATCTCAAAGATTTTTCTCCTTTTCAGCTAAGCTCGTTTCTAGCTGTCAAAGAGGAGAGAGTGCCTGAAGCATAATTTTAAGGCGTTGTTTTAACAAGGATCGTTGCTGTAGAGACACTCTGCGCACTCGTCACTGCCCTCAGTCTCAATAGTAACGTGCTCTATATCGTGATTAAAGGCTATCTCTCTTACACTGTTTTTCATCTCCATCAGAGTTCTCCTCCCTACTCCATCTTTAACCACAATATGGAGTGTAAGAATATGATTTTCACCATCCATTGTCCAGAGATGAACATCGTGAATTGATTCTATATCTGCTAATTGAAGTAACTCCTCCCTTAGCTTATCCTGATTAATTCCTCTGGGAACCTCCTGCAACATAATGCTTATTGTCTCTTTAAGATTTTTATAAACATTAAAAAGAACCCATAGAGTAATAGCTATAGATAATATTGGATCTAAAACAGGTACATCTGCAAAAATCATAACAATGCTGGCTACAAGTACAGTTGCCCAACCTAACACATCCTCCATCATATGTATTAAAACAGCCCTCTCGTTGTGACTTGCCCCCCCCCTTAGCTTTAAAACAGCAGTACCATTAACAATTATCCCCAGAATTGCCAGAAGCAACATCCCTTTGGCATTAGACTCCTCAGGCTGAATAATCCTTAAAATTCCCTCTCTCATTATAAAAACGGCTCCAATTACAAGAATTACAGAGATAAAAACAGAACCCAGCAATGAGAATCTTTTATACCCGTATGAGAAACGATTATCACCTTTTTTGAATGATACTCTCTGTAGGTAATATGCAACTCCCAAAGAGAGAGAGTCTCCGAAATCGTGTATCGCATCAGATAGAATTGCAACCGAATTGGTCAGCAGGCCTCCTATAAGTTCGATAATTGCAAAAAAAAGATTCAAAAAAAAGGCAATTGCAATATTACGCCCTGAGTTTTCATTACTTTTATGATGATGGCCTATTCCCATATGTAGCACATTTTTTTTAACTTTGTTCATTCATAAAACATTTGAAATGGAAAGGAGACTTAATCTTATCACTCTCTACTCATCCCTTAACAACCAAGAATCTCTGGATTTAGACAACAGAGAGTCGATGAAATTCATACGTTCGGTTTTCAATACAAAGATTATTAATCCTGAGAATATTTCAAAGGATATAACAGAGAATGACTTCACTATGGTATTTATTGCATCCGGAGGTTGTGAAGAGATATTTATGAGGATATCAGATCTTCTCCCTAAACCCATTGTTATACTCAGTGACTCTTACCGCAACTCGCTGGCTGCTTCAATTGAGATCTCCTCTTGGCTTAACAATATGAGTATTATGCATATGCACATCAATATCCCGACAGAGCCCTCCAGGAGATATTTTGAGGAGATTATGGAAGAACTTGAGTACTATGAAAAGATACAAAAAGGGCTTAAAACAATCTCAAATCTCAGAATCGGATTGATTGGAGGAGAGTCTGCCTGGCTTATCTCTTCGAAAATAGATAAGAAGAGTATTGAGTCACTTTATGGAGTTAAATTTATAGATATCTCCACTAATGATGTTATTGAACAGTATAGGCTTGAAAAGGCAGATGATGCCGACTCTTGGCAGCTTATAGAGGAGCTTGTTAAAAACAGGGAGGTAACTACTGCCGCAGAGGCAGTCATAGATGCTGTTAAAATGTATAACTCTCTTAATCACATATGTATCCGCGAAAATCTAGACGCATTTACCATAAAGTGTTTTGATATACTCTCTCCTTGTAATACTACTGCCTGCCTTGCCCTCTCTCTTATGAACGATAATGGAATAGTTGCAGGATGTGAAGGGGACATCCCATCTCTATGGAGTATGATATTAGCACGAGAGCTCTGCTCAAGCAGCTCTTTTATGGCCAACCCCTCCTCTATTGAAAGGGTTGATAACAGTATAGATTTTGCTCACTGCACTGCTCCCCTATCACTAGGTAAAAGCTACAAACTCACATCCCATTATGAGTCAAAAAAAGGAATCGGAGTTGCATCAAAAGTAAACCTGGGAAAGTTTACCCTCTTTAAATCTGGTGGCGAACATCTTGATAAATTCTGCCTGTTTGAAGGAGAAGTAGTTCAAAACACATCAATTACAGAGAGATGCCGGACTCAAATCAAGTTTATTTTTAAATCCGAAGAGGATCTTGACTCCTACCTCAAATCCTACCTTGGAAACCACTCAATATTGATACCTGGTAAACATAGGAAAACTCTTAAAAGATTCGTTCAACTTATCGGCAAATAGTATTACAATCAGTAATTAACACCACCAAATATGAAAAAAACTCTTTACATAAGAACAATAGCAGCACTCTCCTTTGCAGCTTTCTCACTCTTTTCGTTTCAAGTCTCAGTTGCACAGGTTGTTTGCAACTGTGACCCAATAATTCAAAATGCTATAGATGCTATCTCTTCTGATAGTATGAGAGTCTATATATCGGATCTTATCGGGTTTCACACCAGACATAACCTTAGTAGTAAGAATTCAGGCACTGTGGGTATTGGAGCTGCTGCAAAATATATTGAGACGAGGGTTAGAGATTTTTCTAGAGACAAAGAGAGTTATATGAATACAGAGGTTATAGAGTATCGTGCTGGAGGACGGGAGAGCCGCCTTGGAAGAGAGATAACACTCTCAAATATTATCACAACCATTAAAGGGAGTTGCTCCGAAGATTCAAGGGTTATTGCGCTTCTGGCCCACTACGACAACAGAGTTGACGACAACAATGATTCGACAACCTATGCTCCTGGTGCTAATGATAATGGCAGCGGAGTTGCCGCATTGATGGAGATTGCCAGGGTGCTATCCTCTGTAAGAGTTCCTGTTACAATCAAACTTATGTTTCTCTCAGGTGAGGAGCACGGGCTGCTTGGGGCGACTCATATGGCAGAGATGGCAAAAAAAGAGGGGTGGAACCTCATTGCTGTTCTAAACAATGATATGATTGGAAACACCCATTCAAGCGATACAGAGATTAAAAACAACACTCTTCTGAGAGTCTTTTCCGAAAATATACCTTTTACAGAGAGCGACCAGGAGTCAAAAGAGAGAGTGTTCAACTCCTCTGAGAACGATAGCCCATCCAGGCAACTTGCCAGGTATGTCAAAGAGAGTGGTGAGAGATACGTTCACAACCATAAAATCAAACTTATTTACAGAAATGATCGTTTCGGCCGTGGTGGAGACCACACTCCATTCAGTCGTAAAGGATTTCCCGCAATAAGGTTATGTGAATATTACGAGAACTACGACAGAACTCACCAGAAAGTTGGTGTCAGAGAGGGAAGATCCTATGGAGATATACTTGAAGGTGTTGATTTTGAATATTTAAGAAAAAATAGTGCAGTTAATCTGGCCACAATTATGAACCTTGCTCTAGCTCCAATGCCTCCAGAAAAGGTAAAAACTGATATCTCCACTCTCTCTAACAAGACAATAATCTCCTGGGGAGCTCCCTTAAAAGGAGAGAGACCTTATGGATACTATCTTCTTATAAGGGAGACAGATAAATCTGAATGGGAGAGAAAAATTTTCGTAAAAGGTGAGTCGGTTGAGGTGCCTTTGAGTAAAGATAACTACTTTTTTGCGGTCCAGTCTGTGAATAAAACCGGGAATGAGTCTCTGGCACAATTTTCTAGCGGGAGAAGATAAGATGGATAAAAAGAGTTACAGAATCTCCTTTGTCGGGTATGGAAATCTTGCCTACAGGCTATCGTTGGCCTTGAAATACTCGGGTATGGAGATTGAGTATATATTCGGGAGAGATGTTCAGGAGGCATCTAAGCTTGCCTATATTCTGAACAAACCCGAAAACAGACACCACTCCAATCAAGTAGAGACAACTGCTACTCAAGATCTTGCGACACTGGCAGGAAGTGATATTGTTATACTAGCCGTATCTGACAGATCTATCGGGGAGGTTGCTGATGCACTTTTCAGTTTAACAGAATTCAAGAGCAGTTCTACAACTATTCTCCACTGCAGCGGTGCATCTGAAGCATCTCTGCTCGACAAATTTGAGAATAGCGGAGTACTTTATCCATTAATGACGCTCTCAAAAATCAAACCTGTAGATTTTTCAGTTGTCCCCTTTTTCCTGGAATACTCAAACGAACAGGTAAAAAAAGAGTTGACCGAAATCTGTTTTGTTCTGAAGTCTGAGTACAGGGTTGCGGATTCACAAGAGAGGCTAAGGCTTCATCTTGCAGCAGTATATGTGAGTAATTTCGTTAACTATCTCACCGGTCTTGCTTTTGATTTGGCAAAACCTAACCAGATGTTTATAATGTCATTGGCAATAGAGACAATCAGAAAAGCTTTTCTATATCAACACCCCTCTTTGGTTCAAACCGGGCCTGCCAAAAGAGGCGATATTGAGACGTTGGAAAAACATCTCAATCTTCTTCAAGAGTACCCGGAACATAAAACTGTATACGAAATACTATCGGGATTTATCTCCCAAAACCGAAAACTTCTCTAATATGTCAAACTATAAGATCAAACTTTCTAAAATACGAGCATTCGCATTCGATGTAGACGGAGTATTCACTGACGGAACTGTATTGGCTACAGATTCGGGAGATCTGCTTCGTTCTCACAATGCAAAAGATGGTTACGCCGTGAGGATGGCAATCTTGAGTGGATATCCTATCGCTATAATCACCGGAGGCTCCTCTGAGAGCATTATAAAAAGATTTGACCCGATCGGAGTAGAGTATATCTATCTTAAATCTATAAATAAGATGCCTGATTTTCTTGATTTCTGCTCAAAAAACAGGGTCAGTCCCGATGAAGTTTTGTTTATGGGTGACGATATTCCCGATCTTGAAATTCTTAAAAACTGCGGACTGGCTACCTGTCCTTCGGATGCAGTAAATGAGGTAAAAGAGGTCTGTGAATACATCTCAATTCACCCGGGTGGCAAGGGTTGTGTAAGAGATGTAATTGAACAGACTCTTAAGATTCAGGGCAAATGGTACCCAAACACAGGGGCCTTTTCGGGCTGATTTTTTCATTCAGAAACTTATGAAATTACTAATTGATTTAGTTAATGACTACAGAATAACACTTGCATCTGCCTCTCCAAGAAGAAGTGAGTTGATATCTGGCCTGGGGATTCCTTTTACTGTTGAGATAAACTCAGAGACCGGCGAAGAGTTCAGTGACAGTAACCACCCTTTTGACGTTCCTGAAATACTCTCGTTGAGAAAATCTCTCTCTTTTGGAAGAGAATTGGATCCTAAAGAGATTCTTATAACTGCAGACACTCTTGTTATTTGTGATAATCTTATATTAGGTAAACCTATAAACCGAGAAGAGGCCTGTTCAATGTTGAGGATGCTCTCTTCTAAGGCACATAAGGTAGTTACCGGAGTCACTCTTAGAAGCAGAGAGAAAACGGAGAGCTTCAGCTGTGAGACAACAGTCTATTTCAGGGAGATTTCAAATAGAGAGATAGAATTCTACGTAGATAACTTCTCTCCATATGATAAAGCCGGCGCATACGGAGTACAGGAGTGGATTGGGTTTACCGCAATTTACAAAATTGAGGGGTCATATTTTAATGTAATGGGGTTGCCTGTACAAAAGCTGAGTGATACTCTTAGTGAATTTATTTTATCCCTTTGACCAGAATAATCTTCTCACCATCTACCCTTACCCCTCCCCTATCTGCCATCTCCCTTAGAATATCAAGATAACAGCCACTCTCATCTTCAACCATTGAGGAAATCTCTTCCATTGTTCTGGATGACTCCATCAAGATCTCAATCAGCCTTCTCTCAATCTCCTGCAGATAATATTTACCCTCTTTTAATCTTCTTTTCCCTATACAAATATCGCAAATACCACAATCATAACCCTCATTCTGACCAAAATAGGATGTAAGATAGCGTGAGCGACACATACTCTCTTCATTTACGTAATCAATAACTGATTCCGTCCTATTGATAAATGAATTTTTTCTTTTTTGATACTCATTTTCTGATAGATATAGCCCTTTCTCCTCAAGTCTCTCCTCCAAAAAAATAAGCAGGGGAGATCTGGCTCCGGGGATATAACCAACCACACCCATTCTCGATAACTTTATTAGCATTGACACCACAGCTGCTCTGCTGTTTCTGGTCACCCGTGCAATATACTCCTCATCAATCGAGAGATATCCCGAAAAGAGACCCTCATACAGTCTTAAAAGCGATTTTATAAAGGAGTCGAGTGATTCGTTTTTTAGTTGAATGGTATAGAGTTCGTCTCGGTTTACAAGAAACATTATTCGAGATGGGTTATCTAGCTCTTCTGTAAGTTTAATATATCCACAACTTTCAAGATATTTTATTGCGTAATAGACCGTTGAAGTGTGTAATTTGTATTTGGATGAGAACTCAAGCAGATTGAATCTTACCGACTCCCCTTTTCCAGAACCATACGAATAGTCAAAATAACGATATAACTTCTGGTAGATATCCTTGAGAAAATCTATCTCAGGGAAGGTAATTGAGGCAATTTGCCTGAGTCGTCTAATGTCGTAGCTGTTCCACAAAAGGACAGCATATGACCTATTTCCGTCTCTTCCCGCTCTGCCTGCCTCCTGAAAGTATGCCTCAATCGATTCCGGAATATCAAAATGGCACACAAATCTTACATCTCCCTTATCAATTCCCATTCCAAAGGCGTTTGTAGACACAATAACAGATGTAATACCGCTTTGCCACTCATCCTGTTTGCTTGTCCTGAGTTTTGATGAGAAGCCTGCGTGGTAGGAATCTGCAGAGATACCCTGTGATCTAAGAAAGGCTGATACCTCCTCTGCACGTCTTCTCTCTCTTACATATACAATTGAAGAGCCCTTTACCGATCTTATTATTTTTAATAGTTGTCCGTTTTTATCTTCGCTGTGTCTAACAACATACGAGAGATTATCTCTTTCGAATCTTCCTTTGATAAGGTTAGGCTCTCTAAAAGCGAGCTTATCCATTATATCTTTAGCAACGTCATTAGTAGCGGTTGCAGTGAGTGCAATAATTGGAAGCGGACCGGTTACCTCAAGTATCTCCTTTATAAGAAGATACTCCGGTCTGAAATCGTATCCCCACTGAGAAATGCAGTGAGCCTCGTCAACAACAATGAAAGATATATTCATCTTTGCTGCCCTAACCCTGAATATCTCTGTCCTTGCTCTCTCAGGAGAGAGATAGAGGAACTTATAGTTTCCGAAAATCGCGTTATCCAGTGCAGCATCTACCTCATTTGCTGTCATTCCTGAGTGAACGGAGAGCGCTCTTATTCCCCTGGACCTTAAATTCTCCACCTGATCTTTCATCAGTGCTATAAGCGGTGAGACAACGATACAGATTCCATCTTTAATGAGAGCGGGAATCTGAAAACAGAGAGATTTTCCTCCACCTGTAGGAAGAAGAGCAAGTGTATCTCTGTTCTCAAGAACAGAATTTATGATCTCCTCCTGAAGTGGTCTAAAACTTTCAAAAGACCAATATTTTTTCAAAACATCCAGCGGGGAATCCATAAAAATACATTTTATACAAAAATAGTCATAAATTAAATGTTTTGAATACAGATTTTTGACTATATTCGTATTTACGCTTTCAAAAAGAAATAATCCGCTACTTTTAATTATCAATTTATGTCATTTTTAGATTTATCCAGGTATGGTATCCAAAACGTGGGGAAGATAGTTCATAACCCCTCTTACGAAGAGCTTTTCCGAGCAGAAACATCAGAAAAAAACAAAGGTTTTGAAAAAGGTGTTGTAACAGACACGGGAGCAGTTTCAGTTATGACTGGTGTATTCACCGGTCGTTCTCCAAAAGATCGTTACATTCTTAAAGACACCACAACAGAAAATTCAATCTGGTGGGATGGTAATATTAACAAGCCTGTAACCGAAAATATCTGGAAAGATTGTCTGGAATTAGTTCAAAATCAGCTTTCAAATAAAGAGACACTCTATGTTGTTGATACTTTTTGTGGAACAAATGAGAGTACAAGACTCAAAGTTCGTTTTATTATGGAGGTTGCCTGGCAGGCACACTTCGTTACAAATATGTTTATTCGTCCATCAAAGTGGGAGCTCGAAAATTTCGGGGAATCGGATTTTGTTTCAATAAACGGCTCTAAAACTACAAATCCAAAGTGGAAAGAGCATAATTTGAACTCTGAGATATTTATTCTCATCAACCTTACTGAGAAGATTCAGATTATCGGAGGGTCCTGGTACGGAGGCGAAATGAAAAAGGGGATATTCTCAATGATGAACTACTATCTTCCTCTTATAGGTGTTGCATCCATGCACTGCTCAGCAAACGTGGGGAAAGAGGGAGATGTTGCAATATTCTTCGGCCTCTCAGGTACCGGCAAAACTACTCTTTCTGCAGACCCTAAAAGGTATCTTATAGGAGATGATGAGCACGGATGGGATGATGAGGGTGTGTTTAACCACGAAGGTGGCTGTTATGCAAAGACGATAAACCTTAGCGAAGAGAATGAACCGGATATATGGAGAGCTATAAAGAGAGATGCTCTTCTGGAAAACGTAACCATTAAAGAGGATGGTTCTATAGATTTCACAGATACATCTATTACAGAAAATACCAGAGTAACATATCCGATTTACCACATAAATAAAATTGTACTTCCATCAAAGGCAGGGCACGCTAGAAAAGTTATATACCTCTCTGCAGATGCTTTCGGAGTACTTCCCCCTGTTTCAATACTTGATGAAAAGCAGGCTCAGTATCACTTCTTATGCGGTTATACCTCTAAACTTGCAGGTACAGAGAGAGGAATAACAGAACCGGTTCCATCTTTCTCCCCGGCTTTTGGAGAGGCCTTTCTTTCACTTCACCCTACCGTTTATGCCAAACAATTAGCAAAAAAAATGGCAGAGCACGGCGCATCTGCATATCTTGTCAATACAGGTTGGAATGGCACAGGAAAAAGAATCTCAATAAAAGATACCAGAGCTATTATTGACTCAATAATTGATGGGTCTATTGAGTCGGCTCCAAGACATACAATCCCTATCTTGAACCTTACAGTACCTGAGAAGTTACAAAATGTTACCGAGAGAATTCTGGACCCAAGGGATACATACAAAAACATTAGCGAATGGGAGGAGAAGGCAAAATCACTTGCTCTAAAATACATTAAGAACTTTGAGCAGTACTGCGATAATGAAGATGCTTTGGCTCTTGTCTCTTGTGGCCCTCAACTTTAAATGAGATCAGCTTTTAAATATTAAAAAAAGGGGTGACCAGAATTTATTGGTCACCCACTTTTTTATTATAAATTTGTTTACTTAATGTCGGGAATATGAAAAATACAAAAACTTCTTATCTCACCAAATCTAAATTGATTTTTTTCTCCGTTTTTCTGACGCTTTTTTTCTCTTCTACCTTATTTGTCAATGATCTACAGGCAAAGAGAGAGGTCTATTTCTACGTAACATTAAATACGACAGCCGGAGATATTACACTACGTCTCTATAATGAGACACCTTTACACAGAGATAATTTTGTAAAACTTGCAAAGAGTGGCTTTTACAACGGAGTTCTCTTTCACAGGGTAATTGATAATTTTATGATTCAGAGCGGAGATCCGGACTCAAAAACCAGAGAGAAGGGTAAGCTTTATGGAGATGGTGGACCCGGATATACTATCCCTGCCGAGATAATTCCGGGAATCTATCATAAAAAAGGTGTGCTTGCAGCAGCGAGAGAGGGTGATAGTGTAAACCCGAAGAGAGAGTCCGGCGGGTCACAATTCTACATTGTTAAAGGCAAAGTATTTGATGAACAAACACTTCAGACTGCACAGGATAGAATAAACAGCAGAAATGCAGCAAATAAAATTACCGAAATCCATACAATACCCCCAAAATGGAGAGAGATATATAAAACAAAAGGGGGCACCCCACACCTGGACACTCAGTACACCGTGTTTGGAGAGCTTGTAAAAGGGTCAGATGTTGTTGAGAAGATATCAGTCACTAAGACTGACTCCAATGACCGCCCTCTGGAGGATATCTACATTATCTCCACAAAAATTTCTAAATCACGGAAATTAAAAACAGAAGAGTTATATTAAAAATTCAAAACTAAATCTATGAGAAAAATAATCTTTG
>CAYGOE010000008.1:0-52554 GCA_964351405.1 uncultured Muribaculaceae bacterium
GGTGTGTTGCAAGGTCAAAGGCAACCGAAAGCCCCTTTTGCCCTGCTGCCAGGTTGCGGCGATAGAATGCGTTTGACTCCTCTGCTGTTGAGAAACCTGCATACTGCCTGACTGTCCACGGGTTCATAACATACATTGTACTGTATGGTCCGCGAAGAAACGGCGGTATTCCGGCTGCGTAGTTGAGATGCTCAAGACCCTCCAGGTCGCAGGCGCTGTAAGTACCTTTAATGCCAATTAACTCAGGGGTCATAAAGGTAGATTCAGCTGCTTTTGGAGCAACTCCCCCGCCATATTTTATATCTGTAAATTTTGGTCGCATATTACTCTTTTTTATCTATTTAATACCCAGCAGAGATTGATATTTCTTCAAAGTATCAAGTACATTGCTTTTAACACTTATAAAGTTGGTTACACCTGCAGCAATAAGATCCTCTTTGCAGGCCGGCTCTCCTGCAACGACGATTATTGCTCTATCTTTGGTGAGAGTTTTAATCTCTACAACAGCATCTGCATACTCCTCATCCGATGAGCAGGCAACGATAATATCTGCCTTAGCCTCCATTGCAGCCTTAACACCCTCTTCAATTGTGCCGAAACGGGTATTGTCCTCAACCTCAAACCCTGCAACGGCAAAGAAGTTGGATGCGAATTGTGCTCTGGCGCGGCAAAAAGCGAGATTGCCGAATGTGAGCATAAATGCTTTTGGTGTTTTGCCGCTGGTTTGAGTGGCAAATCTTAGTGCCTCAAATGCCTGAGCACCCCTGTATTTCTCTATCGGGTCAATAATAGGAGTTACACTCTTATCCCAGTTTGCTCCACGGGTAACGACATCAAGAGTGATATCTTTATCTGCAACTTCGCCGAAATTTGGATATTGATTTGTACCCAAAAGAATCTCTCTTCTGGTTGCAATATTAAGATCTCTCTTGGAAGATGTGCTCTTTATCTCAGATTGGATAGAGCCCTCTTTTAGTGAGTTGATGTATCCTCCTCTCTCTTCGCAAACTTTAAACAGACTCCAGGCGCTATCTGCAATTGATGCTGTGAGGTTCTCAATGTAGTAGGAGCCGGCTCCGGCATCAACGATTTTATCGAAATAGGCCTCCTCCTTAAGAATTATCTGTGTGTTTTTTGCTATCCTGTTGCTAAATTCAGTTGGTTCACGGAATGTGTAGTCATAAGGCAGAACCTCAAGCGAGTCTACCCCACCCAGAGCAGCACTCATCGCCTCGGTAGTTCCGCGGAGAAGATTTACGTGAGGGTCGTAAACGGTCATATTCCACTGACTTGTTACTGCGTGGATATTTATTTTTTGTGAAGACTCTTTTGTTGCTCCGTACTCTCTGGCAATATTTGCCCAAAGCATTCTTGCAGCACGGAACTTAGCAATCTCCATAAAGTAGTTGGGACCTATTGCAAATGTAAATTTGATTCGGGAGGCAGCTTCGTCTGCAGAGAAGCCCATATCCATCAATATATTCATATACTCGCTTCCCATAGAGAGGGCATAACCAAGCTCCTGCACAATGGTTGCTCCCGCATCGTTGAATGCATAACCCTCAACTCCTACAACACGAACTCCCGGGTAATCCTTAACCTGAGATAAACAGTTTTTAAGAGTGGTTAGATAATCTGCACAGCAGAAATTACCTGTCGTTGTAAGTGTTTTTAAAGGGTCAAAGTCGAATGATGCCTTTATTGCACTATTGTTAACTCCGTTTGTGTATGCAACTTTCAGAAAAGAGGAGATGATCTCCCCACAGGCACAAGAACACCCCTCAAAGTTAACCTCTGTTTTGGAGAGATCTATACCCTTTAACAGGATAGCCATCTTCTCCTGAGTTATTCCCCTTTTGCCGTCAATGCAAAAAGCGACCGAATCTACCCCTTTTTTAAGGGCATCAACCGCCTGTTCATTGGCCTTGGTAAAGCTCTCCCAGGCGCAGTAACCCTGACGAACCAACCAGCTGTTGGTATCCTTTGTCCCCCTAACAAAAGGGAAAGAGGCAGGAGTGCTCTGCAGATGGTTTAGCTGTTCAAGATCTTCGCTGCGATAGTAGGGACGAACCGAAATTCCCTCCATTGTTTTCCAGATGAGCCTCTTTTCGTAATCGGCCCCCTTTAGGTCTTTGTTTATAACCTCTTCCCATTGTTGAGTGGAAACAGGCAAAAACTCAGAAAATAATTTTTCTGCCATATTTATAGTTTATTTGTTGAATATAATCAAAATAGTTGCGCAAAGTTATAAATTCTTTCCCGATTTATTAAACCTTTTTGTCTATTGTTAGTCTTACAGACAGACAAACAAATTAAATAAACAGGAGATGAAAAAGGTTTACTTCACACTAATTATGGTTATTTCAGTACTTTCACTTACAGCACAAAACCATCAGGGACAAAACAGGGGATTTATGGGGGCGAACCCAGCAAATCTTGAGCCAAAATTCACTCAGGAGCAGATGGCTTCCATTAAAGCATTAAGATTTGAACTTGAGAAAGAGATGGTACAGGTGCAAAATATGCTTGGCGAGAAAAAAGCTCAACTAAAGACTCTTCAGCAAGTAGATAAGCCGGATATGAAGGCGATAAACTCAAAAATTGACGAAATTACATCTTTGCAAAACAAGATGATGAAAGCAAAAGCTGCCAACACAGCAAAAATTCGTTCACTTCTAACAGATGAGCAGAGGCTTATCTTTGACAAAAAAGGTGGTCACGCTAAACGCGGAGTGATGGGTAAAAGAGGTGTACAAGAGAGGATGGTTATGCAAAGAGGTGCCGGACCTGGAGCAGGTCCAATGATGCATCAAGGGAAAGAGGCAGAGGTTAAGATTATGAGAATTGAGAGAAAAGCAGAGGCTCCGGTTAACAACTAAGCCCCTCTCTCCAGATCGTTAGCTTTGTTGCCATAGCTAATCATGTCGGCATCGGATTCACCGCTTAAAGAGCTCCCTGCTAAAGGGACTACAGGTGAAGATCCGGTGTCGGCATTGCTTTTTCTATCCTTTAGTACAGCTTTTCTAAGTTCAAAATTCTGACCAAGATATTTCCTCCTCACCTCAGGGTTGTTTGCAAGAGTCTCGGCAGAGCCACTCTCAAGTATACTCCCTTCGTAAAGAAGATATGCCCTGTCTGTAATAGCAAGTGTTTCGTGAACATTGTGGTCGGTTATAATTATTCCGATATTTTTTGTTTTTAGTTTGGCTATGATGTGCTGAATATCCTCTACCGCAATTGGGTCCACTCCGGCAAACGGCTCATCCAGAAGGATAAACTTAGGGTCTATTGCAAGGGCACGGGCTATTTCGCATCTTCTTCTCTCTCCTCCGGATAGTTGTACACCAAGATTTTTTCTCACCTTATGCAGACCGAACTCATCCATAAGCATCTCCAACCTCTGCTCTCTCTCTCTCTTGGTAAGAGGCGAGAACTCCATAACGGCCATAATGTTATCCTCGACACTCATCTTGCGGAAAACCGATGCCTCCTGGGCAAGATAGCCAAGACCCATCTGCGCTCTTTTATACATAGGAAGATTGGTAATCTCTTCGTTATCAAGGAATATTCTCCCGGCATTTGGTTTAATAAGCCCTGTTATCATATAGAAGCTGGTTGTCTTACCGGCACCATTTGGCCCCAGCAGCCCCACAATCTCCCCCTGCTCCACTTCGATGGAGACATTTTTAACAACAGTACGTGCTCCGTACTTCTTTACCAGATTACTGCAATGTAAACGCATAATACTACTTTAATTCCAACTTGAGATCATTTTGCATCTCTTTTACCTCCGGGTAACTATCCATCAAAAACTTTGCCTTCTCTTCGGGCATATACATCTTTTTCTCTTGGGAGTCATCGTCTGCAGTCACCTCAAGATTCAATTTTAACTCCCTGTTATTGAGATTAACCTTTAAAAACTCTAATAACCTTGCTTTACAGTTTTGCTCTATCCAGTTTTTTTGAAGTTCATTTTTAACAGGAAATATAATTGTGTTATCTTCTCTAAATGATGGCGTTGTCTGGTTAATTGCTGACGATAATCTTGGAAGTTGATTCTCTGCATCCGCCATTTTTATCCAAACGGCAGCAAGTTTTTCTTCGTCTAAAAGATCTGTACCAACCTCCCCTTCCCTAACTGCAGAAGCAGCTTTGGCATTGCTCCCCGCACTTTTAATAAGATCCTTGATTGAGATAGAGACAGCACTTCCCTCTTTTGGAGTGGGGGCCTGCTCTGCGAGAGACTTCTCTTTTACCGGAGCTGCAGATTCTGATACAGGCTTTGCTGCTACCACTGCTATGGTCTCTGGTGTAATCTCTGCTTCTGGTTTAACTGATACGTCTGTTGCAGGCTCTGGGTATATCTCTTGTACAACCTTGGCCTCGGGTTGAACTGAAACAACCTTGGACGGTACTATGTCAATTTTCTTTGCCGGCTCCTCATCTGCTCTCTTTGCAGGCTTTACTATTTTTGATGCAGAACTCTCTTCCACCCAGGCAGGGGAGTTGATACGGCAGAGACGAATAAGGGCAATCTCTATATGTAGTCTCTGGTGACCGCTACTTTTATACCCTGCCTCGCAGGCAGATGTAATTCCAAGAGCATCGTAAAGGAAGGCAAGAGAGCAGGATTCAGATTGCTCTCTGTATTTTTGTATAAATGATGGGGCAAGCTCCAGCAGCTGTATAGTGCTCTTATCCTTGCAAATCAAAAGGTCACGGAAGTGAACACTCAAGCCGCCTATAAAGTGGAGAGAGTTGAACCCCTTTGATAGTATCTCGTCAAATATTAAAAGAGCTTCACTATGATTCCCTTCAAGGAAAAAATTTGTGAGTCGAATGTAGTAGTCGTAATCGAGTACATTAAGAGATGAGATTACTTTATCGTATGAGATTGTCCTTCCGCAAAATGCAATAGCCTGGTCAAATATTGTAAGTGCATCCCTCATCGCCCCGTCTGCCTTCTGGGCAATAATATGGAGAGTCTCAAGCTCAATCTCTACACCCTCTTTAACGGCAATAACTTTAAGATTTTTTACAATATCTTCGACAGATATTCTGTTAAAGTCGTAGGTTTGACATCTCGAGAGAATTGTAGGCAATATCTTGTGCTTCTCGGTTGTGGCAAGTATGAAAATTGCGTGAGCAGGCGGCTCCTCAAGAGTCTTAAGGAAAGCGTTAAAGGCAGAAGATGAGAGCATATGTACCTCATCTATAATATATACGCTGTATTTTCCTATCTGCGGCGGTATTCTCACAAGCTCGTTAAGCTGCCTTATGTCGTCTACAGAGTTGTTTGAAGCAGCATCAAGCTCGTGAATAGAGTAGGAGCGCCCCTCAGCAAAAGAGAGACAGGACTCACACTCTCCGCAAGGATCCATACTCTCCCCCGGATTGAGGCAGTTAATGGTCTTTGCAAAGATTCTGGCAGTAGAGGTCTTTCCAACCCCTCTAGGGCCGCAAAAAAGATAGGCGTGAGCAAGCTGTTTGCGGGTTATCGAATTCTTTAGGGTTGTCGCAATATTTTCTTGTCCGATAAGGCTTTCAAAGCTATCGGGACGGTATTTTCTGGCAGAAACAATAAATCTTTCCATATCGGGCAAAAGTACAAATTTTTATCTAATTTTGCATCTGATAAAGATGCGAGATATGAGACATTTTATAATATTGGCAGCCTCCCTTTTTGTTTTTACAGGAGGCTTAAGCCAGAATTCTATTAACCAGACACGCAACACATTTAACAACTACGGGAAAAAGACCACAAAAGTTGTTATCCCATCTACCTCCCTTGCAGATCTTATGCTCAGGGATGCGGTAAACAGAAGCTGGAGAATCTCCCCGTTTGAATTTTGTGATGTTGCCGAGTATGAAAAGATAAAACAGGATACAAACTACTTCTTTCTGATGAGGGTAGATGGGATGTACAAAAAAGATCTGGAGCCCAAAATTGAGTATCTGACACTTATCAAGGGTGGAACAGAGATAAAGAGAGGGCTCTATAGCAGTCATAACATAATCAATCTGCCTATTCAGCAGAGTGAAGATCTTGATGGCGGTAACCTTTTCCTGATACCTGCATATGTAAATATCATTCAGGATCACATTTATAGAATCCAGGAAAACGTTTTGTTGGCCTTTAAAGGGAGTTTAATCTACTCAGACAGAGTCTCTAAGTTAAAAGGTAAAACTATTCTCTTTTCTAAGGATCAACTTGGATACGATATTTCAGATGGTGAATTCATCTCTCTTTTCAAAGGAAAAGCAAAGCTGGTATCTGCTTCCGATATTGAGGAGGCAGTTTCCAATAACAGAGACAAAACAGCCGTAGCTGTTGTCGTAATTCCAAGAGGTGGAACAAAAGGGTCCTACTGTTACAAAATGATAATAACAACCGATTCCCACGAGCTGCTTTTTCTTAGAAGGCAAAAAATATCAAAAAGATCTCCTGCAGGCTTTTCTGCCGAGGATATAAGAAAGATAACAGTCCCATTTCAGTTTTAACAGATGAGCATCAATATAACCCAACTCAGCTCCGGGATTTGTTTTGTGTTTCGTCGGATCTCATCCCCCGTAGCTTACTGTGCACTTACCATAAAAGTTGGCACAAGAGACGAAGAGCCATCAATTAATGGGATTGCTCATCTCACAGAGCATATGCTCTTTAAAGGTACCACTACTCGCGGAGCAAGACGGATCAACAACTATCTGGAGAGCCTGGGTGGTGAGCTCAATGCATATACTACCAAAGAGGAGACTGTAATTCACGCCACTGTTTTACGTGAGGATATCTCAAAGGCGGTAGAGCTTCTTGCAGATCTTGCCTTCAACTCTACCTATCCTTTTAAGGAGCTGCTCAAGGAGAGAGATATTGTGCTGGATGAGATATCTTCATACAAAGATACACCTTCGGAGCAGATTTTTGACGACTTTGACGAACATCTCTTCAATGGACATCCTCTCTCTATGCCTATTCTGGGAAACCCAAAAAGTGTTAAACAGATAGAGGTTCAAGATATAAAGGAGTTTACCGGGAATTATTACCTCCCCTCAAATATGAGCTTCTCGATTATTGCAGATATATCTCCTCTCAGGGGAGCTGCAATGGTTGAGAGGTATTTCGGGAAAATGGGGAACATCGGTAATGCACCAAAAGTAACAACAGAGTTGACCGACCTTAGCTGCAAGATAGAATCAAAAGGAGAGAAGATAATCAGGTTACCAAAGAAGACACATCAAGCTCATTGCGTTATGGGTAGCAGTGCCTATTCCCTTTACAACGAGAATAGACTTCCCTTGGCTCTGTTGACAAACATTTTGGGCGGACCTGCTTTAAATTCAAGGCTGAATCTCTCTTTGCGGGAGAGACACGCTTTGGCATACACAGTTGATGCCTCATATACCCCCTATACAGATACAGGGCTATTTACAATTTACTTTGGAACAGATAAGGGCAGTGTAGATAAATGCCTTAACATTATTTACAAAGAGCTGGAGATTATCAAAGAGAGAGAGTTTAGCGCCACATCACTAAAGGCATCAAAAAAGCAACTGCTTGGACAACTTGCAATCTCCACCGACAATGCAGAGTCTCAATGTCTTTCAATGGGAAAATCACTCCTTTTTTACGGTAAGGTGGAGCCTATAGAGTTGATAAGAGAGAGGATATCTGCAATAGATTCTGCCAATTTACACAGGATAGCAAATGAGATAATGGATAGAGAGAGATTCTTTACCCTTATATATAGTTAATTTTCAGTATTAACCTTGAACAATTCGGTTATGAACTCTTTAATTGACCAATATGTTCTGGATAACATCAACCCCACAGAACCTGTGCTGGAGTGGCTCGAATTTGAGACAAATACCCGTACGACTCACGGGAGAATGTTATCGGGGCCAACCCTGGGACGCCTGCTCACCACATTTGTTCAAATGTTGAGACCCCATAGAATTATGGAGATAGGCACCTTTACCGGATACTCGACAATTTGCCTTGCGAGGGGGTTGGGTGAGAGCGGCCACCTGGATGCCTTTGAGAAAAACGACCGACTTGAGTCGCTAATAAGGGAGGGCTTTGAGAGAGCCGGGGTATCAGATAAAATATCACTCCATTTTGGAAATGCCCTTGAAACAATTCCAAAATTCAAGGATAGTATTTACGATATAGTCTACATAGACGGAAACAAACGGGAGTATTGTAAATACTACGAAACTGTATTCGATATGGTTAGACCGGGAGGATATATACTTGCAGATAATGTTCTATGGAACGAAAAGGTGGTGATGGAGCCTCTTCCAAAAGATGCACAAACGCAGGAGATAGTGAGATTCAATAAGATGATAAAAGAGGACCGCCGCGTAGAGAGCTATATTCTGCCCCTGCGCGACGGACTCACAGTTATTAGAATTTTGTAGGGTCTATTTTATATACTCTACCTCCATCTTGTATCGCCAGCGGCCGAAATAGAGATTCTCCCCCCTCCACTCAACCTCTCCTCTCTGGAAATCTACAGTCTCGCTGCGAGGGTAGATTTTTGCAGGGAAGAACTCTCCACTTATGTTGTCATTTACTATCAGGCGGTATGGGTCGAGCCCTTTGGTAAAGAAGTAGAATGCATTATCATCACCTTTTGAGCTCTTTACCCTTCCAAACGATTGATCTACCGGAACCCAGCCCACTCCTTCGAACCACACCTCCGCCCAGTCGTGGAGGTTTATATTTCCGGGATGCATCATCCAGCCGGATTGCCATTTGGCAGGAACTCCTGCGCAGCGAGCCATAGTTATAAACAGAAGCGACACCTGTCCACAATCTCCGTGTCTGTTTTTAAGCACATACTCCGGAATATTCTCAATTGTCGAGTACTCCCTTGCACTTGCCCAAGGAAAGTTGCTGTCTATCCATTCGTATATCTTTCTTGCCTTAAGATATGGATTGCTCTCTTCGCCTATCGCCTCTTTTACAGCTGTTTTAATGTTGTCACTAAATACAATATGTTGGCCGCTCTCTCTTGTAAACTCTTTGTAAACCTTTCCGGTAGTGTCGTAATCCTTAATGTCTTGAGCTACGAAGAGATGAACCTGTGCAAATGAGGTGTAAATAAGTTCAAATCCAAATATTACCGGCTCATCTTTCACTGCCTTACCCTCCATATAGATGCTTTTGTGAGCATAACTGTCCGGTGATATAATAAATAGAGGCTGGGTGGTAGAGAGCAGCTGAATATCTGTGTGAGTTTTAGTATCTGTTCTCGGGTAGGGCATCCACACTCTTACACTCTCTCCTTCGGGAACCTCGTTTGGCTTAACCGATAGAGTATACTTAAGCTTCATCTTAACAGGATTGACATATACAGCTTTTTTAACCTCTGCCTCTTTTACAAGCTGTGGAATAAGTTTTGAGAGCAATCTTGTCAGAGAGTCAGGCTTCTCACCCTCCTTGTACTGGAAGTGTTTCTCTGCCAGGGAGTCTATCCGGAAAAGATTCCTTCCTGCCAAGCTAAAATAGCGTTTTTGCCCATCAATAACCATATTTTCCAGAGCGTTGCTCTTCTCCCACTCAGAAATCTGACCTTCAGTTGCATCGGGGTAGTGTTTTTTAATATAGGCAATAACGGAAGAGCCCTTTTGGTCGAAATCATCTTTAACCCTATCCATCCACTCCAGAAGGAAGTTCATCTCGTATCTCTGTATAGGGGTCAGAGTATCGCAGGCAAGATAGAGCCCTATCATTTTTGAGGCCTCTGTGAACTCACCTTTTTCAATTGCTGTCTCTATTGTGCCTTTGTCCGGCATCTTATAAGACAAAGACTCTCCACAGGCAAAAAGCAGTGTGGAGAGTAATATTATTGAGAAATTTCTCATATGTTGTTTATTTTACCGGGATTTAGCCTTCCACAAGCTAAGATTTACATCTCTCTGAGTAGCTTCTTGTTCTTGTGTCTACTTTTATTCTTTCGCCCTGATTTATAAAAAGTGGGACCATTATCTCTGCTCCTGTCTCTGTAGTTGCAGATTTCATCGCGTTTGTAGATGCAGTGTCTCCTTTGACAGCAGGTTCTGTGTAGGTGATCTCCATCTCTACAAAAGGTGGAAGTTCGCAAGTGAGAACCCTCTCAACGTCTGCCAGAAACATCATCTCAACATATTGTCCCTCTTTCATAAGATCTGCATTGTCAACCATATCCGGATTAATACTAACCTGCTCATAGGTCTCGTTATGCATAAAATTGAACCCCATATCATCTTTGTAAAGATATTGGTATGGTCTTCTCTCTACATTTATAATCTCTATCTTCTCCCCGGCGTTATATGTGTTTTCAAGAATTTTACCATTCTCAAGGTTCCTCAATTTCACCTTTACAAAAGCTCCCCCTTTACCCGGTTTAACGTGCTGAAACCATATAATAGAACAAGGCTTGCCGTTAAAATCAATAAAGAGTCCGTTTTTAAAATCAGATGTGTTTGCCATAAAACTATTTTTAATTTGATGCAAAGATAGAATAAATGGAGAATCTTTTTTTGTAAAAATCAAAATTTGTTCTACTTTTGCACTCCCCAACCAAATGGTGCCATAGCTCAGTTGGTAGAGCAAAGGACTGAAAATCCTTGTGTCCCCGGTTCGATTCCTGGTGGCACCACCCAAATGGTTTTAAAAAAAGGATGACATCAAATTGAGGTCATCCTTTTTTTGTTGTTTAAACAAACGGAAATCGTGGATCACGAAATCGCTGTCAGCTAAGGAAAACATTGGATCCACTTAATGTGATTAAGGTGTTTTTGAAGCTGCAGCAGGATTATCTGTAGAGATCTTATCATCCACAACAGATCTTCGGGCCTTCTTAATAATAGGGTTGAAGTTCCCGAATCTCCAGAAGAGGCCTAAATTAACAGATCTCATAAAGATCTCATTGCGGGCGCGCAGGCTATAGGTTTTGTCAAATGAGTTATATCTCATAACCTTTTTTTCGTTAAAAGGTTCCTGGACACTTAAGCTAAGCGAGAGTTTATCTTTTAGGAACCTCTGACTGAATCCCATTGAAGTAAATAGCATTACCGGCATTTTGGATTGCAGGGAGATATCTCCTCCATAAAGATATGCGTTCAAATTTAACATTCCCCCTTTCCAAAGTGCTGTGTTACAAGAAGCCCCTCCGTTAAAGTTAAATCCGTCGTTCTCCAGGTTAAGATTCCGGGAACTGACTTTAGTATAAGCAACAGCTCCGTTAATGTTGATGCTTAGCTTCTGCCCGGAGCGGAACGAGAAGTTAATATCCATTCTTGCATTGGTGTTTTTTCCGATATTTTCATAAGTGGCAATACTTATCCCCTGTTCGTTCACGCGACGGATCTGTTCAATATTGTTGCGGGTAAAACTATTAGTCAGATTAACAGATAGATTCCATTTTTGGGAAGCTTTCCGGTAACCTAAAGTGATAGTATTCCTTTTAACAGACTCAAGGTCCGGATTTCCATACGAGATATTCATAGGATCTGAATCGTTTACATAGGGATTCAGGTGCCAGATTCCTGGGCGGCTTAACCTTTGGGTATATGCTGCAGATACCATATTCCCTTTGTTTAACATATAGTTTAGGTTCAGATACGGGATCACATCAAATTGTTCGTTTGAGAACGGGATATCCTCCAGATAGCTTTTTGAGAGTCCATCGTTATAGGTGTACTCAATACGAAAACCTGCCTTGGCTGTCATAGTTTTATGCTTAAAGGCGTACCCTCCGTAAAAACTTCCAATATGCTGGTCATAATCCAGGTCGTTTATCCTGGTAGGATCGTCCTGCCAGACTCCATTTGCACCCAATCTCTTAATTTTTGTATCAGATGTGTTTTGTCTAAGTATATATTTTGTCCCTGTCTCTATCTGATGTTTTTTTGTGAGTGGGTCATAATAGTCAATCTGAAATGTGTGCTCTTTCCCGAAAGCATCATTTATCGAGTGTTGATCGAATCCTATATAGTTCAGCTGTGGAACTATTGAGTTAGACACTTCTATGTTCATTGGATTATAATCCAGGGTGTAGCTTATAGTAAGGTTTTGATCGGGCTTCTTATATGTTTTTTGATATGAGAGAGTCCCAGTCATAGAACCGTATCCGTGCTTGGAGAGGGAGTTGTTTGTATACTTGCGGGTAGCTGTTCCCAATGCATTAAATGCACTAAAAAGTGAAGAGGACTCATTCTCGGTTGACCCTAAAAACCCACTACCTGAGATTGTGATTAGGTTTAGGGAGTCTATTTCGTAACTGGCTTCTAATGACCCTTTTGTAAAGGTGTTATCTGCGTTAAAAACCCCTTCGGTAACAGAGTTTCTAAACTCTTCACTCAGGAAATTCTCCGAATCCAGCCTGGTTCTGTTTTTATTTGTGACCTGTTTACCTGTAAAAATATTTGTACTGATTGCCAATTTACCTATTTGCGCAGAGATATACCCTCCAACGTTATACCCTCCAAGGTTATTTGCTCCCATATTTATACTCCCACTATACCCCTCAATGCTTTTTCGGTTGGTTATTAAATTGATTATACCTCCAATTCCCTCTGCATCATATTTTGCGGGAGGGTTTGTAATCACCTCGATAGATTTTATGGAGCTTGCAGGCATTGCTTTAATTGCATCTTTAAAACTCCTGGAGAGCATTCCTGAAGATCTTCCGTTTACCAGAACTTTAAAGTTGGTCTCTCCATTAAGACGGACATTATCTTCGCCGTCTACACTAATCATAGGCACTTTGCGAAGTATCTCCACTATTGTACTTGTAGATGTTTGAGGGTCGGAGTCCAGATTATATGTCAGTTTGTCCGGCTCGCTTTTGATAAGAGGCACCACTCCCACAACAGTAACCTCTGCAAGTTGCACACCCTCTGCAATAGATATTTTACCAACATCCAGCTTTTTATCCTCTGCATTTAAGTTAATTACAGATTTTGAATTTGTATACCCTATCATTGATGCAGATAATATATATCTGCCCGGAGTTGGAGCCTCAAGGGAGAATTTACCATCTGCACCGGCTGCAACGGCATTTATTGGTTTGAGGGAGTCATTAAAAATCGCAACAGTAGCATATTCAATACTTTTCCCGGTTAAAGAGTCGACAATAACTCCGGTAATAATAGTTTTAGTAACTATCTTTTTTTGGGCGGAGGCAACATTGTAAAAGCTCATACACATAGTTAGTGCAAGCAGCAGAAAGATTTTTTTCATTTTTGTTAATTGTTAAGGATAGGAGCACTCTAGTGGTTAGTTATGAGCTGATTTTCTGCAATAGATATGCCGCAATGAGTTTTTTAAATATTTTTTCAAAATATTTTTTCATCAAACAGCGATAATAGTGAAAATTTATAAAAAGTTTACATCACTTGCTCTATCAGGAGAGGAATCAAATTGTGAAGGCTTGGGGTGAGCAAATTTTCTCTGGAGTATGAACGACAATCTTTTTATATATTACCAAAGTGTATAATTTGATAATATGGATTTAGATTTTTTCTGAAATCTCTTATGGGCATTATATTTTTGAGTAAATTTGACTAAGACTTCATCTTATATTTACTTGATAAACTATGAAAAAATTATTCACATTTCTCTCGGTTGTGTTGCTTGTTGTATCTGTTCACTCTTGTGATCTGATAGATGCAGCAACAGGAAAGCTTGGCGGAACTCCATCTGCTATGGGTGCAGTTGGAGTTACTGTTACAACATCTTCTGCCCCTATATCGGGGGTAAGCAATTTTACTGCTACTGTCACGACATCAAATGACGGAGTTTCAACTTATTCTGGATCGGCAACTGTAACTAACAGCGCTTTGTCAACACTGTTTACCAATATTCCGGGGGTATCGGTCAACGGAAGTACTGTAAGTACAACAAATATGCAGTTCAAACAGACTACTAAAGGTCTTGAACTGCTCTCCGGGCCAACAGCAGGTATAATCGTAAATTATGATTCTAATGTTGGAGATAAGTATCCGGTTGGTAAAACAGGAGCCTACAGGGAGGTTATGACAAAATCAACTACAGATGACTACAGTTATGGTTTTTACCTTATCAAAGTATTAAAGGTAGAAGAGATAGTTGGCGGAGTAAAAAGCACTGCCGGAATCAGCAAAATTACCTATTGGGCAAACCATAAATATGGGTTGGTTGGTGTTCAGTTCAACTTTGGCGACGGTACCTTTGCTAAGTTCCCTGTCTATACTACAGCCCAAAATGATTAATGCTGTTTAATGAGATACCTGAACTTCCCGGGGGGGAGAAAAAAAATCCCCCCTTATCCTCACCATAAAAATTTTGTTTACAGAAGTTCTGTTTTTTTCAAAGCGAACAATCTTTTTAACTTGTTTGCAATTAATGGTATTAGTTATGCCATAAAACGCAAATGGATTCAGTTAAAACACGGTTTCTCAATTCCATATATACTTCTTATTGACCCTACCAGCGCCTGCAACCTTAAATGCACGGGTTGCTGGGCTGCAGATTATAGTAAAACAGCAAGTTTAAGCTTTGAAAAGCTGGATGAGATATTAACCGACGCAAAGAGGTTAGGCGTGTATGATATTATTTTCAGCGGAGGGGAGCCTCTGATGCGTAAAGATGATATTCTAAAACTGTGCAAAAAGCATAATACCCTATCATTTGCAATGTTTACCAACGGAACCTTGATTGATGAGCATTTTGCAAATGAGATGGCAAGTGTAGGAAATCTAAACGCCTTTATAAGCATTGAAGGATTTAGAGATAGTACAGACTTCAGAAGGGGAGAGGGCACTTTTAACAAAGTAATCAAGGTAATGGATCTTCTGAAGTCAAAGGGGGTAGGATTCGGTTTTTCAATATGCTACCACTCCCGCAACTGTGAAGAGATTAGCAGTGATATGTTTCTCGACTTTCTTAGAGAGAGGGGAGCCTGGATAGGGTGGTTCTTCAATTATATGCCTATGGGTAAGGGTGCAGACCTCTCACTTGTAGCATCTCCTTCACAAAGGAGGCTCGTCTATGAAAGGATAATGAACTATCAAAAAAGAGAGGATTTTACCCTGGTTGACTTTGCCAATATGGGACATTTTGCTTTTGGATGTGTTGCAGCAGGGAATGAATATGCCCATATAAATTCTAACGGAGATCTTGAACCGTGTGCATTCTTCCACTACTCAGATTCAAATCTACATAAAATGAGGTTGAAGGAGGCACTATCTTCAAATTTTTACCGTCATTTCCGCAGGCAGAAACCATTCTCATCAAACCCATTTATGCCTTGTCCAATTATGGATGCACCCGAAGCTTTAAGAGAGCTATCAAAATGTGCCAATGTGAAGTCAACCCATATGCAGCATTGTGAACCAATGGAGGAGTTATATAAAAAGACAAAACCTATTTCTGTTGAGTGGAAACCGATTGCCGATGAACTATTCGGCTTGCTGAGTAAAAGAGAGAGGAGGAAGATCTCTCTTTTCTCAAAATTTCTTATGTTTAAAGAAAAATAGACTTATGAGTAAAGATTTATTGCCATTTCCATTTAAAGCTAAAGTAGCTGGTTGGATGTTAGTTGTTTTGGGTCTTATTTTAGGGACACTGTTTGCCTTTTTCAACCTTGTCATTAATCTTCCGGTACTTGCGGTTTTCTCATCCTTTTTAGAGGAGAAGTACTTTGCTTTATTCACCACAAATGTAACAGATGAGCTTACACTGCTCTTAATTTTAGGGGGGATGTTTTTGATAGTCTTCTCAAAAGATCGTATTGAGGAGGAGTCAGATGAATCATCTCAACAATTATTTGAACTGAGATCAAAATCAATGTTTAAAGCGATGTTTTTCAATACTATATTCCTCTTTTTCTCAATAATTTTTATTTTTGGACAGGGGTTTTTCTGGATAATGATATTTAACCTCCTTTCGGTGTTTGCTCTCTATCTTATTATTTTAGGGATTAATAAAAGAGTTGCAAGGAAGATATAACTTACGGATATTAACGACTACTTGAAATAGACGAATTCAGTTTGATTGAGATATCTATCCACTCGCTAATTTTTACGAGTCCCATCATCTCAACAGGAGGGGTAAGGCCAAAATCTTTGATAGTTAAACGAATATCTCCCTCTCCAATTAACTCCTCTCCCTTTTTAACCGCTTTAAACGGAATGGTGTAATTCCTGGAGATACCGGTTAGAGTTATTATTACAGATGCAATACCTCGGATATTTGAACTAGAATTAATCGAAGATGGTATTATTGAAACATTATTTTCAGTTATACTAATATCTTTCAGCTCAATATCTAAGGAGGGAAACTCTTTTTCCTTTATTAGTTTTAGAAACCCATTAAGAGCTAGAATATTTCCCGAATGAAATTTATTTACGCGTAATGAAATTTTGTTAAGAGATAGAGTAATTTTATTTTTCTCAATATTGGCGTTGAATGTAAATTTGGGCCCGGGAAAATCTTTACCATCAAGAGTTAATCTGAATTTTGAGATGTTTGTTGTTCCATTTATTAAAAGAGAGCTCTCTTTTTTAATCACCATATAGGTGGGGATTTGAGAAAAGAGATTACCGCCAAGAGTAATCAACACAAATAAAAGAAGTGATTTAAGCATAATAAAAAAATAGCCGGTGAGAATACTCCCACCGGCATTAATCATTACAAATTTAGAACCCAATTACAGCTTTAAGAACAAATCCGTTAAATTTTCCTCCGTTACGAAGGTCACTTGCAGGGAATCCTTTGTATTTTTGAGAAACGTACTCAACTTTCGTCATAATATTCTTTGTAAGGAACCAACCGCCGCTTACGGCGATTCTATTGATATCTACATCGTTACCAGATAGCACCGATGAGACTGAGTTGTAACGGCCACCCAACCAGAAATTTTCACTTTTCCCAAACCTGTAAACAACATCAGTAGCAAGTTGATTTGCCTTTCTCTCAATCGTCTCAGTTTTGCTGCGACCTTTAGCACCTTCTAGTGTAGTAAACCATTCAAAACCGCCAACTTTTAAAAATACATTACCCATTACTGATCCGATCTTATCTGTAAATCCGGGATTGAATCTTCCTGAGGTAAATACTGTTGTTGCCAGTGAATTGTCCATTACCCCAAAGTAGTGAGAGCCCGCTCGGTCACCACCATAAAGAGTATTTGATACTGAACCGGCAGTGTAGTATCCGGAGCCGGTTATACGAAGACGTACCTTTTCATTGAGTTGTTTGTCAAATCCAATTTTGCCTATAAATGCAGGATGACTTTTTCCATCGCTTCCGCCGGTATAAATAATACCTTTTGCAATATCACCTTTAATCTTTCCGTTTGTAACACCTACAACACCCAGGAAACCTTTGTGTTCAAAGTTGAACTCTGCACCAATTTCTGTTGTGAAGGCATCCATTATGTTGTTTTCAATAAAAGGGTTGTAAATAGAGTTTCCATTGTCGGACCTGCGGAAATGAGCATCTCCGTAGTTAATCTCCATATGTCCCACTTTAATGGTTGTGAACTCCATTATCCTGTCTATAAGATCACTATTGAGAAAAGGAATTTTGTCAAATTGCAGATATCCCCCTTTAACCCAGGTTTCGTTGTGATGTCTTGAAGATAGATAAAGCGTCATATTCAAAGTAACTCCGTCTGCAAGATATGCATCCAGATACAAATTTGCATTTGCTGTATTGAACCCGGGTACAATAGCAACAATATTAGTAGTGGCAGTAGAGGTGTTGCTATGCTCCAGTGTTTGAAACGACTGAGTGAAACTTCCTCCAAATTTCAGTTTGAATTTTTCAAATGGGACTAAATTCTCCTTTTTTGGTTCAAATACATTGAGCCCCGATTTATCATAAGGGCGAATCTGTGCTACTCCTATTGTCGTGAATAGGATAAGAGAAAGAAGTAAGGTTAATGTTTTTTTCATTTAATGATGATTTTTAATGTTTTTTCTTAATTAAAATGTGCCAAAAGGCTCTGTTGTTGGATGGTAACATCAAACTTGACAGTGATTAAATCACCTGTTTTGATTAAGCCAAGCATTGCTACCGGTGCTTTTATTTTATAGTCACTCATTTTAATCGGAACGCTTCCTGTAAAACGGAAAGCATCTGATGAGCTCTTTTTCCCGGATGATTTTATTGAAATTTTTTTAGTAACACCTGCAATAGTTAGATCTCCTGTAAGGGTTACCTCTGCATCAGATCCACTAAAAACTGGAGTTACAGGTTCTGTCAGCAGAAAAGTAATATTGGGATTTCTGTCAGAATTGAGCGCTTCGTAAGTTTTTTTATCCATCAACTTCTCCTCATCCTTGCTCTTAATAGAGAGAACAGGAATATTTACAGTAAGCGACTTGATGATTTTTTGATCAATAAGATACTCGCCGCTTGATTGTTCAACTTTACTCTCCCAATCGTGAAGTGTAGAGGTTCCTGAAATTGAGATTGTCGGTTTTATTGTAATGGGCTTTGAGCTTTGGGCATAGCTATGATTGTAGTTACTTATTAATAAAATAGTAAAAAGCACTAAAATACTATTAAATAGGTAGTTTTTTGGTTTCATTATATCTTTAATTAGTGTGGTTATCATTTAATATTATTTGAGATAAGCTCTTTTTTGAGAGTAATTCAATAAGGTCCTGTTTGAATTCAATCCAGTAGTCTCGGGATTTGCAACCGTAAAATCTGTTGCAAAACTCTTTGTTTTCAATACAATCAACAATAGTTGTAGGCTCGAATGCGGTATAGATATCCCAAACTGTTATCTCATCGGGATTTCTGGTAAGTTTATAACCGCTTCCTTTTCCTTTGGAATTAGCAATCAGCCCTTTAAGTTTAAGAGCCGCAATTATGCTATCAAGATACTTAAGAGATATGTCCTGATGCATTGCAATATCTTTCTGAAGAACACCCTCAAGATTTTTAGAACTGGCAATATCTATCATTGCCCTCATCCCGTAACGAATTTTCGTATTTATTTTCATAGGACTTAATTAAATTTTGTGCAAATATAGATAAAAATATAAATCCTATAACATAAGTAGGATTATTTAAGAAAAAAATTGAGTTTTTGTATCTTGACTTAGCTGAACCTGTTTCGTAAAACAGATGAGTAGGTTTTACTCATCATAACAGGCACATCAAAGCCTGTTATGTAGACCCGGAATGAGTAATTAAACCACTTTTCCAACTTCGCTACATAATCTATATTCACGATGCTTGTACGGTGTATTCTGCAAAATTTGTTAGACGGAAGCCTGCTCTCCCAATCTTTTAAAGCTCTGTAGAGAAGATGTTTTTCACCGTTATTGATAAAAATTTTAGAGTAGTTGCCTGTAGATTGAATAAGAATAATCTCTTTTAAATTAACAAATTTCATAAACTTATTATCGCTGATAAAAATTTTATCTTCATAATTGAATTTTTGACAGGATATGCTTGAACTCTCATTTTTTGACAGCCTATCCAACATCTTCTCAATTCTATCTTCACTTACCGGTTTTACCAAATAGTCGAACGCATTAACATCAAAAGCTCTTAGGGCAAAATTGTCATATGCTGATACAAAAACAACCCGCCCCTCATAAGAGAGCTGCTCCAGAAGGTCAAACCCACTCTGTTTGGGCATCTGAATATCCAGAAAAACAATATCGGGTGAGAGTCTCTCTATGATTCTCTTAGCAGAAGTTACATCATATGCCTCACCTACGATATCTACCTTATCAAACTTGTTAAGCAGTCGAATAAGTCTTTGTCGTGCCAACCGTTCGTCATCTACAACTACTGCACTATATTTTTCCTGCATCAGAATATTTTACATTAAAATGTTGGTACAGATAATAATCCAAATTGACTATATATTACATAAAAAACACAAGATTGATATCTACAAATCCATCGGTAGAAATTATCTCAAAGGAACACTTATTGTCATATTCGCAGTTTAACCTCTCTTTAACATTGTTAATTCCTGTGTTTGTTCCTGAACTGTTTTCAGGTATGGAGTCAACCCATTTGCCACTGTTCTTTACACTTATTGTGATTCTCTCTTTATCATAAAAGGAGGTTATATAGACCTTTAGAGGCAATTCACTTGTCTCTATTCCGTGTTTAACTGCATTTTCAACAATTGGGTAGAGAATCGCAGGTGGCACCATCAAGGTTTCTGTTCTCGGATCTATGTTTATATAGAACTCAAGATTGTGTTCAAAACGTATTGATTGGATATATATATAGTGCTTAATAAATGAAATCTCCTTCTTGAGCTCAATGCGGGAGCTCTCTTTGTAAGTAAGGGTATATCTAAGGAAACTTGCAAGTTCATATATTATCAGCTGTGCTTTGGAGGGGTCTTCATCTACCATTGCAGATATTGAGTTGAGGGAGTTAAACAAAAAATGGGGGTTAATCTGATTTTTGAGTGCCTCCATTTTGGCTTTGAGCGCATTATAGAGAGCTCTCTCTTTATCTTCCCGCTCAATTTTCCAGCGATAGAAAAGATTTATAATAAAATAAGAGGCACACCAGAATGCAAGAAGAATAAAAATACCGATAACTCTTTTTGCAAATGAGTTAAAAGTAATCTGATAGATGGCAGATATGGGGTAGTCGTAGTATAGAAGAGTGAAGAGAGTGTCAGACAGATACCATAAAACAGACGAAACTAAAGCCGCAGTTATAATTACTGTAATAGAAAAAGCAAGAGAAAATTTGTTTAAGGAGATCTGTTTAAAAAGATACCTCAGCAGGGATGTAATTGCTAATGGAATTATAAAATTTGAGATGAAGACCTTAATAACATCAATTGCAGAAAAGTCGGTAGGAGAGTAGAGAATTGTCCATACGACGCCAAACAGAAACCACCCGGAGATGTTCAACTTCCAAAAGCGAATCTTCTTAGAGTAGATGTTATTGAAGATGTTATAGTTGCTATTCACGATTTTACACAACGGAGCTGGAGGTTAGTTGAAGATCCATTTAAAATCACAGGTAGTGCTATCTTTTTTATCTCGGGGGGGACCATAATGGAAGCAGAAAAAATAGTCTATACTTGTAGTTTGCTCAAGATATCTTGTGTCTCTCTCCAAAATTACAGCAATAGAAGAGTTAGAAGAGACATTGACCAATTTAGACTTGTATCTTCTGCACGAGAAGAGAAGGACGGAATTTGGGTTGATATCCTTAATTGTGTATCGCCCCTTTGAGTCTGTAACAATAACATCTTCGTTACCCGGGAACATAATCTTTACACCTTTTACAGGTGTATTTTTAATGGCGTCAATAACAGTCCCGCTTACAGTGATATTTTGAGCAGAACAAATATGGAAACTTGCCATAAGAACAAAAACAAAAATGTATGGCTTATTCATATGAAAAGGTATTCTTTCAACTTACAGGTTTTTGTAACTATTAGACGAAAGTTCTTGAAGGAATGTTGCACTAATTTTGCATTAATTTTGGTTGCTATCCCCATTTTTTTTTGAAAAGTCTAAAATCCTTACATCAATCCCCCAAAGTTTTGCTTTATATCCGATAAATTTCTTTAGCCCATAATAACTCCAGTTTCTTAAAAGAAAAGGGTCGTTTTTTGCTATCTTCTCTTTATCTGTTTGATTTATAAGGTTTATATACTTACACCTGTTGGCGACTGCAAAGTCGACAAGCATTTTTGAGTAGGTGTGCAGTCGGGTTTTGATGTAGTCACTCTCTTTGTTGTGGAAATTTGAGATAGCTTGAAATTTTCTTTTACGACCCTTACCACCTGCGGAAAATTTTGAATTAACCTGTGCTCTTCTCATAGCTGACTGTATCTGCAACCTGCGATGCATAAACTCCTCCCGGTTTCCTATAAGCTTAACATCACCTTCAAAGTTGGCAATTATTGGAGTCTCTGCAGAAAGTGAGGCATCCACAGATTTTGAGTCATTCAAGAGCACTGTTTTTGAGCCACATTTATAACTAAGCAGCAAAAAGAGCTTTCTCTTTGTATCGTCAATAAGAATTGAAGATTCGCAAAGCTCGAATGTATTAGATATGCATCCCTCGAGCACTTTTTTATTATTGCTTCTGTCTCTCCCCAGAGTTATTCCGAAGCGAATTCCAAAGAGAGTAAATTCATAATGGTTTAGCTCCTGGTTCCACCTGAGACTCTTCATAGAGATTGAACTGAACGGAATAGGAGTATTGTTTTTATAAGTAAATAGCGAGCAGGTTCCTTTGAATAGAGCAGGTTTAAAGCAGGTGTATTTCTTAATAACAGTTTTCTGGAGGCAGTTTAATACATCTGTTGGTACCTTCCCCTTCATTCTTTCGGATAAAAGCACATAACCCGCAGAACCCTCTTTCACAAGCTCTCCCCTTGCACCAATAATTCCAAGATCAATTTTTGACTGCTCTGTTATAAATTTATAATACTTTAGCCTGTCAATACTATAAAAATAGGATAACATCTCATTTGCACCGTTTACAATCAAATATCTCCAATTATATAGTTGACAGTACAACTCTCTCTTTACATTTTTATCATCTTCACAAATGTAAATCTCTAATCTTCTTGTCAAGATCATATCCGATAGAACAAAACATATATTTGTTTGAAAAAATAATTTAGTACATTCGTACTTAATTACTAACCGCTGCATCTGCTCTGTAGAATAATCTAGCATTGGGAATTGAAGGCCCTTTTTAAAGCAGTTTATGAGTGCAAATGCCCCACATTAAGGGCTCACAGCAGCCCCGGTTTTTAAATTTAAATCAATCCACATAAGAGTTTTGAATATATCTCTTATGTGGATTGATTTTAAAATAGATGTCAATCAATCAAAGGATTGTAGTCAGTTTCACGAATAGGGATCAACCAGGTCCAGTTATTGCCAAAGCTTGGATCTCTTGTAACAGCTAGAACACTAACAAAATTGCCTCCATCAGTCGGACTCTTTCTGTTTACACTATCTCCCCAGCGTTTGAGATCAAACCAGTCAAAACCCTCTCCCCAAAGCTCAAGTGCACGATAAGTTTTTATCTCATCCAAAAGTGCAGTACCTGTTTTTGTGCAGTTATATGTAAGGTCTCTGCCGCTGTTCTTGTTGAGTGTGTTCATAGCACTTTGTGACCCAGGTATATCATTCAGACGGTACTTAGCTTCGGCCTCAATAAGATACATCTCAGATGAGCGAAAGTGGTTAAGATTACCAACACCCGGATAATCGATTGCTTTAAACTTGAACTGCATATATGCATATGGAGAAGCAGTACTATAAAGATCGGGATAAAGCTGAAAAGCTCTTGCCTTTAATGCAGTACCTGCTACGCCTGTTGCAGTGGTGTATGAGTACCCTGTTGGATCTAAAAAGAGACCTTTTCTTATATCTGTTGCAGGAATCTTGTCGAAGAGCTCTTTACTTATGCATTTAGGGTAGAGCCTCACATTGCTGGCGTTTGAGTTATACCCGATATAGGCGTGGAATGAGAAATAATAAAGATTCTCATCTACAGATCCGAAACTACCCCATATCCATTCGCTGTTAGGGGTATTGAACCCTGCCTTGTAATCATTTACGGACATTAACGGATACCCGTTTCTGGCATTAACAGCCATAGTAGAGGCTTTGGAGTAATCTTCCTTAGTTATCGCCGCTCTTGCATAAACTGCATAAGCAACATTTTTATCGGGATCGTAGTTATACTGCCTGCTCTTCCCTGAGCTGGTATATAGAGTAATTGCATCATCCAGGTCTTTATAGACTTGAGTATAGACTTCTGCAAGTGTGGAGAGAGGCATCTCACCCGTAGACTCGTCAAGTCTTAAAACCAAACCGGGGGCAGCTCCGTTATTGGAATCTTTCCAGCGGTTACAGTAAAGCTGAGATAGCATAAAATAGGAGTACGCCCTGTAGGTAAGAGCCTGAGCTTTAACAAAATCTTTATCTGCCTGAGCACCTGTGGCTTTTTCTACATTCACAATAATAGCATTGGCATTACCGATGATTCTGTAGTAATAGTACCAGGGGTAGTATAGATAGATACTTGTTGTCACCTCCCTGTACTCTCCATTTATAATAGAAGACCATCCGGTAAGGTTCACAAAAAAGTGATTACCGGGATAGTTCCCGTACCACATCTTTATAGTTCCCTCACCGTTGAACCCCTGTGACTCCAGATACTGCATAGTCATCAGTTTGTTTATGCCATTGATGGCCAAGGCGATATTCTCTACGGACTCAAATACTGTAGTTGTCGTGGTTGATGCAGTAGGCTTGGTATTGAGGTAATCTTTGGAACACGAGCAAAGAACCACAACGCTCAGAACAGTTAATATTTTGATTATTTTATTCATAACATTTTAATTTTATAGGTTTACATTAATCCCAAAAGAGAGAATCCTTGCTGTGACAAATCCGTTGTCACTCACTCCGGTAAATGATTGCTGAGGGTCCATCCCTCTAAGTTTGGTAAATGTTGCAAGGTTCTCAATTGACATATTTACAGATACATTGTTAAGATCCAGCTTATCTGTTAACCTTTTTGGAAGTGTATATCCCAATGAGATGTTTTTAATTACAAAATAGGATGCATCCATTATGAATCTTGAACTAATTGCATCGTTATAGGTACTCAACTGATAATTTGCCACAGGAATCCCTTTAGGATCTATCCTGTTTGCAGAGCTCTCTGTCATCCCGGAAGGAATACCATCCCAGGCTTTAAGCAGATCTTTATGAAGAGAGTGTATGTTAGTAGTTACCTTCATATAATCTGTATAGGGGTAGTCCAGAGTTTTGCCTCCCAGGGAGTATGTACATAGAACAGATAGATCTACATTTTTATAAGATAAAGATGTTGTTAAGCTTCCGAAAAGATTCGGAATAGCGCTTCCGCTCCAATCTTTCTTCGAGTAACTGGAGTTGGTTGTGTAATTTTTATCATTTATGGTAACAAGCCACTGAGCAGGGAAAACGGTTTTCCCCTCAACTGCTTCACCGATATAATACCGATCTAAATCCGGCAGATAGAGTGAGTTTCCTGTCATTTGATCTACCCCAGCAAATTGATACATCCAGAATTTATATCTGTCGTGCCCCTCCATAAATTTCTTTGTACCGGACACAATCCCGTTCAATCTGTTTTGTTCCGGCAGGCTCAGAATCTTGTTTTTCATACGAGTAGCCATTATGCCTACATTCCATCTGAAATGTTTTTTCTGAATAAGATCCATATCAAATGTGAGCTCAACTCCTCTGTTTGATACCGAGCCGAGATTCTTTTTAACTGTTGATTCTGCTCTTATTGTAGATGTTGCACCTGCTGATAGTGGCAGATAGACATCAAAGAGAAGGTCTTTTGACTTCTTGTCAAAATACTCTACAGCAAGATTTGCTCTGTCGAAGAACCTCCCTTCAAGGGCAACCCCGAATGAGCCGGCAGCCTCCCAGACCAGGTCAAGAGCCTCGTTTTGAGATTTGTAGATAGCACCTCGGTTTCCGTTTTGATTCATAAAGTAAAGTGGCATAAATGCGTGGAAATCTATTGCAGCATTATCTGTCCCCCCATCGTTCCCTACCTCTCCGTATGAGGCTCTTAACTTAAGAGTATTTATCTCATCTCTTAAAGATGCCATAAAATTCTCTCGGGTAATTACCCAGCTTCCACCGACAGACCAAAAGTTACCCCATCTGTTTCCTGCAAAAAACTTAGATGAGCCATCCCTTCTTATAGATGCATCAAAGAAGTATTTATTATCGTAGTTGTACCTTATTCTCGATAAGTAACTTTCTGTTCTGTAGTCTCTTTGATATCCATCAAGATTGGTTATAACTGTAAAATTATTAAATTCCTTATTATCACCTTTGAATGTAATGTTGGTTTTAAATCCAAACTGATAGACATAGTTATAACTGAAATTCTCGTGAGCAGCCAAAAAATCTATACTATGCTGGTTGAACTCTCTGCTCCAGGTGAGCATCTGTTGTAAAGTGTAGTTTTTGTATCTTTCGTTTGTCTTCATTGCTCTTCCGGTACCCATTCCGTCTCCTATAAGAGGATTTTGATAGCGCTGTCTTTCGGAGTTTCTCAGTGAAACGTCGCCTCTGACGGTAAAGGTGAATCCGTTTAGGAATTTTATGTCTGCAAAGGCCTGGCTTGCAAGAGTATTACGAAATGTCTTATCCATATCCAGATCATACTCCCAAATGACGTGTCTTCCTGCAAATTGCGGCCTTGAGTGCATATCTCCACCGTCATACTGCCTGTTTCCGTTTTCATCCAAAATATACTCGCCTGTCTCCATATTGTGCAAATAGACCGGGTAAATAGGGGCAATGCTTCTGGCATACATAAATGGATTTGCAAAGGAAGCTGCATTATCTACAGGGCTTCCACTTGATGAGTTTGAAACCTGGTGTGACCCGGCAACGGTTATCCCGGTTTTGAACCATCTCTTCGGTGTTATTGATATATTTGCTCTTGCTGTAAGTCTATTAAAATCAGAAGATTTTATATAGCCTTTCTCATCCAGGTAACCAACTGAGAAGAAGTAGTTGTGTTTGTCGGATGCACCATCACCCGAGAGAACATAATCCTGTCTGTAACCCATTCTCTCGATAGCTTTAAACCAATCCAGGTCGTCATAACCGGGGCGGATTTTTGCGTTGGCAACCAGCTTCCCGTTTGAATCAAACAGAGCGTTTGCAGGCTGGTCATAGAGATTGTATTTAAGGTATGTAGGTACCAGAGTTGCGGTTGCCTGTGCATTGGCAAGAGCTTGTGAAGGATATTGTGTAGGTTGATTTGTCATTAGACTATTTCTGTATCCCTTCCACATCAACTCCATAAAATCGTCTGTGCCGACTCTGTCATACTCTTTAAGACCTCTTGTAAATACACCCTGATTGACACTTGCTCTTACAGATGTCTTCTCGTTTGTTCCCCTTTTGGTTGTAATCATCACGACTCCGTTGGATGCCCTGTTACCGAAAAGGGCACTGGAAGCAGCATCCTTAAGAATCGATACGTTTGCAATATCTGCAGGGTTAAGATCTGATATATTCCCTCCGAATGGGACACCGTCTATAACATATAGCGGTGAATTTGATCCGTTAATGGAGGTGAATCCACGAATTCTTATATTCGGATCTGACCCCGGCTCTCCGTATGTGTTATTTACCTGAACACCTGCAGCCTGCCCTTCAATTACAGAGGCTACACTAGATACAGCCCTTCTCTCGATAGCCTTGGTATTTACGGTTGTAATTGAACCTGTAACGGACTCCTTTTTTGCAGTTCCGTATGCAATCATCACAACCTCATCCAGGTTTAAAGCATCCGTTTCCATTTGTGCATTTACGATAAGTCTGTTTCCGACTGGAATTTCTATGGTTTTATAACCAATGAAACTAAAGATCAATGTGCCGTTTGCAGGCGCATTGATTACATATGTACCATTCTCCAGGGTTGATGTACCAATAGTGGTTCCTTTTAACTGAACAGATACATACGGCAGTGCAGCATTTGAACCCAACTCGGTTACAGCTCCCGTAACCCTTGTGTTCTGTGCTAACAGTATACTATTTGATATCAATAGTAGTACCGTAATAAATAAAATGGTTCTTTTCATTTGGAAAGTAATTAGTTATTAAGTTAATGGGTGAGTTATACTAACCAAAATTCTCTTTATTACCTCTTTAAAAAAACAGAAATATGACCAAAGCCATCTATTATTATTTAAAACGCTCAAAAACCTATTTGAAAAACATAAATATATTTTATCCCGGGATTCAAGTGGTAAACAAGGTTTATACTCTTTTAGTACTATATCAATAATTATTGTGTGAAGTGAGAACTTTTAAATGAATAGATTGTTTATGGTTCTATATTCAATAATTCTAATATTATGAGATTAATAAAAAGCATTTTTGCGCTGATTGCACTCTTTTTTGCAGCAGAGCTAACAGCACAGACTCCTGTAAACCCAATTGTAGATTTTTACTCGTTATCATTCAATACAATAACAGGAGAGACTTTTAAATTCGACAAACTTAAAGGTAAGAAAGTCCTTATTGTAAATACTGCATCAAAGTGTGGATATACTCCTCAATTTAAAGGTCTTGAAGAGCTTAGCAAGCAGTATAGCGATAATCTGGTTGTAATTGGGTTCCCTTCAAACGACTTTGGAGCACAGGATCCAGGGAGCAATTCTGAGATTAAAACTTTTTGCGAAGAGAATTATGGAGTCACTTTTATGATGATGGAGAAATCATCTGTTAAAGGCTCCGGTAAAAACGTTGTTCACCAATGGCTTACAGATAAAAGCAAGAATGGATGGAACACAAATGAACCATCCTGGAATTTCGGGAAATATCTTATAGACGAAAAAGGTAAACTTATTGCGTTCTACCCTTCGAAGGTTAAACCTATGGATCCTGAGATTATTCTTAATCTCAAAAAATAGATAGAGTTATACCGAAAAGTTTAATCAGTTACGGATTTTGAATGAGTGGGCGAGAAATATCTCGCTCACCTTTTTTTGGTAGCTTTTTGAGACAGGGATATCGATAACGCCTTCTGTATCAAGTTCAATAAAGAGCCCCTCTTTATCTCTGCGAATAACCTTGGCCCTCTCCAGATTTACCAGATAGGATCTGTGACAACGAATTATTCTGCTTCTCTCTAGGGCCCCTTCAATGTTTTTAAGCGTGTTCCTTAATAGATATCTTTTGACCTTCCCTTTGTTTGAATAGTTAATAACTACATAATTTTCCGATGACTCTATATAGAGTAGATCATTGCATAATACCGACAGACGAAGAACACCCTTTTCGTCATTAAAGGTTATATTACCCGGGATATCAACCTCCTCCTGTTCTAAGCTTTCGATCTTCTCCAGCCTCTTTGTGCTCTCTCTCCATCCGAAATAGAACCAAAGAACAGTATAGGGGAGCAGCAGAACCAGAGCTGTATTTATAAAAGAAGACTCAAAGCTATCCATTACATCCCTATCTCTGTTAAGGATAATTGTATACATAGTATAGAAGAGAGACATAAAAAGAATCTCAAGAAAAACCCAAATTGCATATTTTCCGTATGAAATTTGGTGCCTCCTGCTGTATAAATACATTGCGATACGGCTCATCAACACAACCAACAACCCGGTAAGTATGACTAGAGAGGAGTAGACGAAAAACATAAACTCAGAGATATTATACCATAGCGAAGAGCTGAAAGGTTTGTAAATATTAATAAAAACCAGCGCAAACAGAGCTGTAAACCCTATAAGACGCACAATATTCCTCTTGTTATTTATATGGTCAGGTATATTCATCCCGATACAAATTTAATTATTTAACCCATATATCTCTCTTTTATCCCAAATAACTGATTATCGTCCCAAAACAGTGTATCCTAAACCATTTTTTTCGCAAGAATAGCAAAGCTCTCTTTATTTGCAAAAAATGATATATGAAAGAGTATTCTATGCACTTCGAAGAGAGGCTTGGCAAAAGGGAGATCTACAACTCCCGAAAAGGGATAAAGATGCCTGAACTGCTCTTAACGGAAGATAATGAGATTAATGAAAACAGGAGTTTTGATTATATTGTTGTTCTCCCGGATAAACTTAACCAACAACAAAAGCATAACTCTGCAATTCTGCTTTTTCACGGGCTGAACGAGAGAAGTTGGGACAAATATCGCCCCTGGGCAGATTACCTTTCGGAACACACCTCAACTCCTGTAATACTATTCCCGATAGCACTCCACATTAATCGCTCTCCAAAACTGTGGAGCAATCCCAGAGAGATGCAAAGACTTATCTCGATAGAGAATCAAAAGGGAGAGGAGGGGGTAGGCAAGAATGAGAATCTCTCATTTGCAAACTATGCACTTAGCTCCAGAATAAAGGCAGATCCTTTCCGGTTCTATCTCTCCGGTAGGGAGACCATAATGAATGTCTGTCAGCTGATGGACGAAATAAGAGAGGGTTCAAATACGATGTTTTCAAAAGAGTGTAAAGTAGATATTTTTGCATACTCTATTGGGGCACTGCTCTCACAGGTTTTGCTTATGGCAAATCCAAAATCACATTTTTCTGACAGTAGGCTCTTTATGTTTTGCGGAGGATCCTTCTTTGCAGATATGAACGGTAACTCCAAGCTGATAATGGATAAAAACTCTTTTGATCTTCTTCACAGCTACTACAGAGGTGTCTTCATAACAGAGGGAGCAGAGTCAAGAAAGGTGGGAGACTACCTTGAGAGGGCATTTGTCTCACATATAGATCCCAGTTTCTATAAAAAGGAGAGAAAGAACTTCTACTTGCAGGCAAAAGAGAGAATAAGAGCAATATCACTTAAAAAAGATAAGGTTATCCCCACTTTCAGTATAAAAAAAGCTTTGGGGAGCATCTCGAAAGAGAGTCTCAAGGAGTTTGATTTCCCCTTTGAATATTCACACGAAATTCCTTTCCCTGCGGTATGTGGGCAAAAAATTAGCCTGGAAGAGAGGGAGTTCTGGTTTAAGAAAGTTTTCCTGGAGGCTTCACAATTTTTAAAAAAGCAGTGATCTCGGGTCCAAGTTATCTCTTTCTATATCTTTGAAATAGTTAACTGTTCCCACCTTAAGCTCTACGGTTGAGGCGTCGTCGCATACAATGATACCTTTTCTGTGCATCTGCAAAACACTTATTGTCCACATATGATTAACACTGCCCTCAATAGCGTGGTGAAGTGCTCTTGCCTTATGATGTCCGTTAACAAGAATCATCACCTCCTGTGAGTCCATAATTGTTCCTATTCCAACAGTGAGAGCTGTCTTTGGAACCTGGGAGATATCATTGTTAAAGAAGCGTGAATTTGCAATGATTGTATCTGTTGTAAGGCTCTTAACACGTGTGCGGGATGATAGTGAAGAGCCTGGTTCGTTAAATGCAATATGTCCATCCGGTCCAATACCACCTATAAAGAGGTTCACTCCACCGTAAGCCTTCATCTTTTTCTCGTAATTTTCACACTCAAGTTCTAAATCGTGAGCGTTACCATTAGGGACATTTGCATTCTCCCGCTCAATATCTATATACTGAAAAAAATTATCCCACATAAAGGTGAAATATGATTGAGGATGCTCTTTGGGTATCCCGATATACTCATCCATATTGAATGTTACAACATTCTTAAATGAAACCTCACCATCACGATAGTATCGGATTAGCTCTTTATATGTACCGTAAGGAGTGGAGCCGGTTGGGAGCCCTAACACGAAAGGCCTCTCTGTAGTAGGTGCAAACTCCTTTATCCGATTCACTATGTAGGCAGCTGCCCACTGCGATATCTGTTCGTATGAATTTTGTATAATAAGTCTCATATTTGAAGTAATTTAGTAAGTTTATATAGTTGTATTAAGTCTCTTTTATGTCGAGAGAAAGACCCTGGCATTGGCAACCGCTGCACCGGTAAGCTCTGTACCGCTTAACATTCGGGCTATCTCCATCACCCTCTCCTCTTTCTCTATCTTCTTAATTTTGGTAACAGTGCTGCCAACCTGCAAAATCTCTTTAAACACCAAAAGATGGCACTCCCCTTTGGAGGCAATTTGGGGTAGATGCGTTATTGCAAACACCTGCATTTTTTGTGAAAGGCCATCTATGAGTGACCCCATTTTATCTGCTATACTACCTGAGACCCCGCTGTCAATCTCATCAAAAATGAGAGTTGGCATACCCTTTCCTCTTGCCATTATAGCCTTAAGGCAAAGCATTATTCTGGAGAGTTCGCCTCCGGATGCTACCCGAGAGAGCTCTTTGGCAGAAACGTTTTTATTTGCAGAGAAGTAGAGTGTAATACTATCTTTTCCATAGAAATTGTAATCTTCACAGAGCTCGTGTTTTACCTCAAATTGTGCGTGTGGCATCTCAAGCTCCCTTATCTTTGAGACCATCTCTGCAGAGAAGCCCGACGAGGCCTCTGCTCTTGATTGTGATAGTTCCTGAGAACTCTCTCTCATCTCCTGCCGGCTCTTTTCTATACTAAGGGTTAGCTCATCAAGCCTCTCCCTGATGCTGTCTCTCATAAAAAGTTTACCGGAGAGCTCATCTCTTATTGCTATAAGCTCTTCAATGTTGGAAGCTTTATGTCTTTTGAGCAGGTCATAAAGAGTTGATAGTCTATCATCCAGAGCAGATGCTCTTTCGGGATTGATATTTACAGCCTCAGCCATTGTAGCAAGCTCTCTCTCAATCTCTTTAAGTTCAATACGACAACTCTCGACTCTTTCCGATACCAGCCCCGCCTTAGGGAGTGCCGCAGATATTTTAGATGCAATGGAGGTAATCTCTTTTAAGCTCTGCACAACAGAAATTCCGTTTACATTAAGAAGCTCTGTCATCTGATAAAGAGAACTCTTAACCTCTTCTGCATTGCTAAGCAAATTAAATTCCGACTCAATCTCCTCCAGTTCACCTACAGAGAGCTTTGCATCCTCCAATAGATTGTACTGAAACTTATTGTACTCCAATTCCATCTCCTCCTTTGCCAGCTTGTCGTTAAGCTTAACATACTCTCTCTCCAAATCTTTTACTCTTGTATAGTGGCTGCGGTATCTCTCCAAAAGGTGGGAGTTGTTTGCATAGGAGTCAAGAACCGACAGTTGAAATTTACTGTCTCCAATAAGAAGATGCTCGTGTTGTGCGTGGATATCGATTATTTCTTCAGAGATATCTTTAAGGAACTGAAGGCTAACGGGTTCGTCATTTACAAAAGATCGGGTTCTCCCGTTAGGTGATACCACTCTTCTTATAACAATCTCCCGGGAGGGTTCCAGTGAATTTTCCAGAAAAAGAGAGTCTGTTTCCGGATTCTGCTCTATTGTAAAGGTGGCCTCAACAACACAGTTTCTGTTTCCATCCTTGAGGATATCCTTATCTGCTTTGCTTCCTAACAAAAGGGATATAGCTCCCAATAGTATAGACTTGCCTGCACCGGTTTCACCGGTAATTATTATTAGACCATCCGGAAATGAGATCTCCAGACTCTCAATGAGAGCATAGTTTGATATTGCAAGCGACTTTAGCATACGAGCATATTTTCCACATAGTCAACTATATCTGAAGCAACCTCTTTTTTATCCTTTAGCGGGAATTGCAGGCTTTCGCCGTCACCGGAGATTATTGTTATTTTATTTGTCTCTTTTCCAAACCCGGCACCCTTGTCGTTCAATGAGTTTAAGATAATGGCATCCAGGTTTTTTCTCTGGAGTTTAGAGAGAGCATTCTCAATTTCGTTATCAGTTTCAAGTGCGAATCCAATATGAATTGACCCCACCTTTTTTATTTCTCCTAGCGATGCTGCGATATCTTTGGTGGGCTTAAGTTTAAGTGTAATCTCTTCTCCCTCTCTTTTGATTTTTGCCCTCTCAATAAGTGTAGGGGTAAAGTCCGAAACGGCTGCAGACAGTACGACAATATCTGCACCTGACTTATATAGGGCAAGTGTTTGGGTGTACATCTCCGATGCGGAGGTTACATTATATAGAGTGATTTTGGAGCTGCCAAGCCTCTCATTAACCGGGCCGCTGATTAGGGAAACTAATGCGCCCCTTTTTGCAAACTCTTCTGCAATTGAGAAGCCCATTTTACCGGTTGAGTTGTTGGAGATAAATCTTACAGGGTCTATCTGCTCTACTGTTGGTCCTGCAGTTATCAGAACCTTTTTCCCTTTAAGGGGGTTCATAAACTCTCCTGCAACCATATAGTCTGCCGCACTCTCCTTCGCTAGCAGGGTTTTTACATATTCTGCAATTGCCTCGGGCTCCTCCATTCTACCTTTTCCCTCAAGGCCACTTGCAAGCTCTCCCGAACCGGGCTCGATGATAGAGACTCCTCTTTCGCGAAGCGTTTGAATGTTTTTTTGAGTAGCTGTGTGCAGATACATATCTACATCCATTGCCGGAGCTACAACAACAGGCGACCGAGCACTGAGGTATGTGGTGAGCAGAAGGTTATCTGCCACACCTGTGGCCATTTTTGCGATTGTATTAGCAGATGCAGGTGCAATAAGATAGAGGTCTGCCCATAATCCAAGAGAGATATGGCTGTTCCAGTCTCCGTTTTCGGGATTATAGAACTCCACCAGAATCGGATTTTTAGAAAGTGTGGACATAGTTAGGGGGGTGATGAACTGTTTGGCCATTTCGCTCATAATAACCTTAACCTCTGCCCCCTCTTTTACCAATGAACGAACAAGTACCGCAGCCTTGTAAGCCGCAATGCTACCCGTAACTCCCAGTAATATGTGCTTACCTTTAAGCATTGGTAATCAAATAGATATTATCCTTCGATCTTCCTTACCTGAATCTTATCCTCTTCAAATTCATAAATGGCAAGCAGAGTTGCTTTAGGCAGTCTCTCATAGTAGCGAGATATCTCTATCTGCTCCCTGTTTTCAAAAGTCTCTTCAAGGGTATCTGCAAATGTAGAGAACTCTTCAAGTTTCTGTTTAAGCTCCTGTTTAAGTTCTGCTGCTATCTGATTAGATCTTTTGGCAATAATCATTGTAGACTCATAGATGTTTCCTGTTGGCTTGGCAAGCTTGGAAAGATCTCTGGTAACCGTGTTTGTTGGAACGTTTTTGTTAATGTCCATATCTGGTTTTTATTGTTTTAAATATGACTGTGATTTCTGAAACATATCATCCATCTCCCCCCTGTATTTCGACTCGGGAAATTCACTGATAAAATTATAGTACTCATCTACCATAGCCAGAAACCTCTCCTTTTGTCTCTGCCTTATGCTTTGGTTTGCATATTGGTAATTTGCGCATACAATGTAGTACATTACCTCTTCACGATAATTATTATCTGCATTCTCCTTTAGAACATTCTTAAGGGCATATGCGGCTGCTTTGTAGTCCATTATTGTGTAGTAGAGTTTTGCAGATTCAAAACTTTTTTTGTCAATTCTATCCTGTAAATCTACGAGCATATCTCTCATTCTCTCAAGATGTTTACTCTGAGGATACTCGTAAATGAATACATCTATTGCAGACATTGCTTTATATGAGGGAAGCTGATCCAGTTCATATCTGTATGTAGATCCGTACAGACACTCAATTCGGTAATATTTTGCCTCTTCTGTAAAGGGGCTTCTTGGAAATACGCTTATAAACTGATCAAAATTAGCCTCAGCAATTGTATAGTCTCCAAAGCGATAGTTACTCATTCCAAGGTAAAACTGAACAGTATCATCCTTGCTGGTTCCTCTTGTTGCCAGTAGAAGCTGGTCAAAAAGATCTGCAGCTCTGGTATATTTCCCGGCATTAAAATAGTTGAATGCACCATCATATTTCTCCTGCACATCATTTGAATTGAGCAGTGCCTCAAATTGGGATTTACAAGAGGCTGTTGCAAAAATCAAAGAAATCAGGATTGTAATTTTTAAATACTTCATCACTTTTTATTTTTTATCTGAAAGAAATCTCTCTGCATCAATTGCGGCCATACAACCGGAACCGGCAGCTGTAACAGCCTGCCTGTAGTGAGGGTCCTGAACATCTCCTGCGGCAAAAACCCCCGGTACATTTGTCCTTGAACTTTTACCCTCGGTTAGTATGTAACCCTCTTCGTTTGTATTTACCCACTCACGGAAAAGTTCCGAATTGGGATGGTGCCCTATAGCCAGGAAGAACCCGTGAACATCAATCCTCTTTTCGCTACCATCCTTATGAACAAGAATCGCACCATTAACACCTCCAACAGGAGTTCCCACAATCTCTTTTGTGTTATAATTCCAAAGAATCTCAATATTTGGAGTATTCATTACCCTCTCCTGCATTGCTTTAGATGCCCTTAGTACATCCCTTCTCACAATCATATAAACTTTATTACATAACCCTGCAAGGTACGAGGCCTCTTCACAGGCGGTATCTCCTCCACCCACAACAGCTACATCTTTACCTCTGTAGAAAAATCCGTCACAGGTAGCACACGCAGATACCCCCTGGCCCCTGAAGGTCTCTTCGCTCGCCATTCCCAGATACTTGGCAGTTGCTCCGGTAGAGATTATTAGTGTCTCGGCAAAAATCACCTTCTCATCATCTATGGTAACTTTAAAAGGTCTTTTTGATAGGTCTGCCTTTGTAATGATTCCAAAACGAACATCGGTGCCAAACCTTTGGGCCTGTTCTTTGAGCTGCTCCATCATCTCAGGGCCGGTGACCCCTTTAGGATACCCGGGGAAGTTATCTATTTCCGTTGTAGTTGTAAGCTGACCTCCCGGCTGGACTCCTTCATAAAGCACAGGTTCAAGATTTGCACGAGACGCATATATTGCAGCAGTATAGCCGGCAGGGCCGCTGCCGATGATAAGACACTTGATTACTTCGGGACTCATATTTTTAAAAGTAAAATATTTATTGGTTATTCTTTCAACCTACAAAGGTAAAAAATTTTTCCTTAATGCCATCTCAAGGCGCAGCTCCCATACCAGCAGAAAGGCAAATAACCATCTGGCAATTAAAAGCCACCAAATTACTGCACCCACCGACCCCAACAATAGCACATCTTCTAAATTGCTGTGAGATATAGATATGTGATGGTTAAGCAGATCTACATCTCTCTTTGTTATCTTTCCGCTTTCGGTTTCATCTATCATTACAGCAGCACCATATGCAAGGCCAAGAGTATTTGCTACAATCCACAAAAAAGAGGTTTTTGCAGGAAGTCCAAAAACTGCAAGTATGGGTCTCATAAAATTTGAGAGCCATTTAATAACTCCGAATTCAGAAAGCAACCTCTGGAGGATGGAGAGCGAGAAAATCAAAACAGACATTAGGGCAATAAGCTTTATACTCTTTATTGCCCAGACCCCCATCATCTCCCAAAAAGTGAGAATTGGTACAGTTTGCTCTATATTAACGCTCTCGCTAGCCTGAGGCATTATAAGATTGAGAAGAAAGCCCAGGACGAATGCACTTAATGTACGGATAATTACTATTCTAACGGCAGAAGATCCCGTCTTCTTCTGAACAGCAGTCTCTGCGATCATATTATGTGAGCAGAGTATCATTACAGAGAGAATGGTGATGGTTCTTACATCCAGGTTAAGAGTGGATAAAACCGCAATTGCAGAGTAGACATTCACAAAATATCCCGTAACATAGGCTAATGCCGCCTCTCCAGGAAGTCCAAGAAGATTGAAAACGGGACTGAGAAATTCAGATATCCACGGAAGGATATTCATATAGTCCAGAAACTGAACGCCCAGAGTTATAAGTACCGTAATACGAATAAGCCAAAGACAGGTTTTAAGTGTCTTTGGCAGTATCTCTTTAATTGAGACGAAAGCCCTATTTAGTGCAGATTTTTCCATATTAGAAATAATCCGCAAAGATAGACTTAATTTGCAGTGTCAATAATTATTTTTCTTAGGCTCGAAATAATCTTTGGGATGTTGGCAGGCCGGGCAGTTCTCCAGAGCTTTTTTGCCCTTGTGAACATATCCGCAATTACGACACTGCCACTCAATATCCTCCTCTCTCTCAAAAATTTTACCTGCTTCAACCCTTGCAAGAAGAGTTCTGTAGCGCGCTTCGTGCTCTGCTTCTACCTTTGCAATCATCTTGAAGGCAGTAGCAACTTTAGGGAAACCCTCCTCCATTGCAATCTCTGCAAATTCAGGATACAACTCTGTCCACTCCTCATTTTCACCTGCTGCAGCTGCATCAAGATTCTGTGCCGTTGTACCAATAATGCCGGCCGGATAGGATGCTGTTATCTCAACCATTCCACCCTCAAGAAAACTGAAGAATCTTTTTGCGTGCTCCTTCTCCTGCTCTGCTGTCTCCTCAAAAACAGCAGCAATCTGCTGATATCCCTCTTTTTTTGCCACAGAAGCAAAATATACATAACGACCTCTTGCCTGCGACTCACCTGCAAAGGCCTTAAGGAGATTTTGCTCTGTTCTTGTTCCTTTGATGCTCTTTTCCATAAATCCAAAATTTTGGTTAGTTTTTACAAATTTAGTCATAAAAGAAAATTAATCAAGCATCTTATTATATTTGTAAAAGATAATATTTGAAATGAAAAAGATAACGGAGAGATTGACTGGTCTCAGGGGCTCACTAAAGAGAGATTCAATCGCAGCATTCATAATTCCATCAACAGATCACCATTTCGGGGAGTATATTCAGAGACACTTTTCCTGCAGAGAGTGGCTCAGTGGGTTTACAGGATCTGCGGGAACTCTTGTGGTAACAGAGCACAAAGCAGCACTCTGGACAGATTCCAGATATTTTGTACAGGCCAGACAGGAGCTCCTTGGTAGCGAGATAGAGCTTATGAAGATGAGACTAGCAGGTACACCTACAATTGCGGAGTGGATTAAAAAGGAAGTTGACTATGGCTCTTCGGTTGGAGCAGATCCGATGCTCTTTTCGAAAGGGGAGTTTGAAACACTATCAGAAGAGCTATACCCATTAAAAATTGCCCTTAAAGATGATCCATTTAATGAGATATGGAGTAACAGACCACCTGTAATTTTTAACAAAGCAACTCTTCAGGAGATCTCATTGGGAGGGTGTGACCCCAAAAGCAAACTTAAACTTGTTATTCAAAAATTAAACATCGAGAAAGATCTTATATATATTCTCAGCAGTTGTGACGACATTGCCTGGCTTTGCAATATAAGAGGGGCAGACATCCCTTTTAATCCTCTTGTAATCTCCTTTGCTGCATTTACAAAGGAAAAAATATACCTCTTTGCTTCAAGTGAGGCCTTCTCTAAAGTTGAGGGATCTATGCTCAGAGACTCGGGAGTAGATCTATATAATTATTATGAATTTCAAGAATTTATAAAAGGGTTCAACCGGGATTATTTAAGAGTTGCCCCTATTGATAAGATCTCAGTTAAGATTTATAACAAATCAATTTCGGCCGGGGCAACCTTTATTCCAGACCCAATTAGAGGTGGTGTTATTGCGTCATTAAAGGCTGTAAAAAATAGTGTAGAGATAGATGGTTTTAGAAAGGCTATGCTCTATGATGGTGTTGCGTGGGTAAAATTTTGGATATATTTGGAGGAGGAGATTGAAAGGGGCTCTAAAAATCTTACTGAGGAGATGCTTGCAAATAAGATTGGGGAGATAAGGGGCGAGTTTAGTGAATACAAAGGAGAGAGCTTCTCTCCTATAGTTGCATTTGGTCAAAACGGAGCGTTACCTCACTACTCTCCGTTTGGCAATGGTCCGGTAAAAGTTGGAAGGGATAGTTTTTTACTGGTAGACACAGGAGCTCAATACCCATTTGGAACAACAGATACCACCAGAACATTTGTTCTTGGGAATCTTACACAGGAGCAAAAAAGAGACTATACCTTGGTGTTAAAGGGAATGATTAATCTGAGTATGGCAAAGTTTATAAAAGGTACACGAGGTGCCTCTCTGGACTTTCTTGCCAGAGGAGCTGTAAGCTCTGCCGCAAAAATTTATACTCACGGTACCGGACACGGAATAGGTCATAATTTGTGTGTTCACGAGGGACCTCAAAGTATAAGAATGGAGGAGAATCCGGTGCCTCTTGAACCCGGAATGGTAATATCTAACGAACCGGCAATTTATGAAGAGGGTAGTTATGGTATTCGTATTGAAAACACCATATTATGCAAAAAATGGGTTGAGAACAAGTATGGAGAGTTCTATGAATTTGAGACACTAACATTGGTCCCAATAGATTTAACTCCTGTTGATAAACAACTTTTAGGCCCTGAGGCAATTCAATGGCTCAACAATTATCACTCATATGTATACAATAAGCTCTCTGTTATGCTAAACGAGAAAGAGAGAGAGTGGTTATCGGTTAAAACCTTTAACATCAATTGAGTAGTCAGGTTTATATGTAACCTGCCTTAAAGCACTGTTTGTGTACCCTTTCTCACCATCCCGGAGGATAAAATTAAAGTCACTCTGGAGAAGCTCCTTTTTATGATCGGCAAGGTCGTATTTAAAATCCTCTCCGTAGCGAATCAGCGCACTCAGGAAGTAGTATGCAATGTCGTATGCCTGAAATGCATACTGAGATGGTTCACTGTTATATAGCGCCCTAAACCTTGAAATAAACCTGCGTACACTCTCTTTAGAATAATCTACAAAGTATTGCATAGAGACAGTAAGGTTCATACCGTGGTAGTAGTTGATATCTACATTTTCAAAACTTCTCCAGCGGGGAGTTCCGTAAACAGATATGTTATAGCCGCTCATTGTTTGGATCAGATTAAGATTTCTTAACACATCTGAGACGAAAGCCTCAGAGTTTGAGGCAACAATAACGTGATTCAGCTTGTCAGATTTTAGCATCTCTGTCATCTGGGGTAAAATGGAACGACCTCTGAGTATATCATATGAGAGTTGCCTGTAGTTGACATATTGCTCTTTAAGCAAATTTCCGGTTATGGATACAAGATTAGTATCAGCACCACCATCCTCAAAAATTACTGTCACTTCCGAAAATCTGGTAATTTTAGAGAAGATACCATTCTGAATGAATACCAGCGGAGTACTTACCTGAAAGAGATTAGCGTTATCCATAGTAAGGTGCTCACTTGCAGGATTGGGAGATACAACAGAGATCTCTCTCTCTGCCGCATATTTCAAAACCGGCTCAAGCTGGTTATTGAACATTGGTCCAATAATTATATTGCTCCCAAGAAGTACCCCCTCAGATATCATCTCTTCACTGCTTGAGTAGCTATCTATATCAAAAACTCTTATTTCAAGATTGCTCCCTGGGAGATCTCTTTTTATATCATCAAGAGCCACTAAAAAACCTTGGTAAAACTCCATAAAACTCTCTGCAGTCTCGTTTTTGACCGCGGAGCTGCTGTTGAGGGGCAGTACCAGAGATGCAACATATTTTCTCTCTGACCCGGATAAAATATCTCTGCCCCTTCTCGTTCTCTGTTGTTCTAAGGGAGTATCTGCAATCTTCTCCTCCCTCTTTGCCAAAGTATCGCTCTTCATCTTGCCGGTAACCTCTTGTAAGCCCTTCGATACAGGAATCTTTAAAACCATACGGGTCTCTACTCTTCTGGTTGGAAGAGAGTTGGCTTTCATTATCTCATCTTCTGTAACACCGTATTTTTTTGCAATTGAATAGAGACTTTCGTACCATCTTACAATATGTTCTGTCTGACTTGATGGTTCCGGGGCGTTAACTGTTTGTCCGGGTTCTGGTGTTGATTGTTGTTCATTTGTTTTTGCTGTGCGGATATATATTCTGTCGCCCTCTTTAAGTCCTGAGGCAAGTGCGGGATTATCTTTAATTATTGTTCCAATCTCTGCTCCGTACTTTTTTGCAATGGAGTATAAAGTCTGCTGTTTTTCAACACTATGCAGATAAAAAATCTCACCCTTTATCGAAACCTTCTCCTTTGAGATCTCAATCTTAACAGGAGTTTGTTGTGAGTAACCAAAGCCTGCAAAAAAGAGATATAACAGAACAACTATCGGTAATCGATGTTTCATAATCTGGCAAGCATATTTCTTACGTTGGCATCAATTCTTTCGTAAATATCATCTCCGTATTGTGTTTTCACAAAAGGAAATCCGGTTATTTTTTCATATAGTTCAATGTACCTCTCAGATATAGAAATCACTATATCGTCGGTCATTTCAGGAACTCTCTCTCCCTCTCTCCCCTGAAATCCGTTATCCATAAGCCACTCCCTCACAAACTCCTTTGAAAGCTGCCTTTGAGACAGCCCTTTATCAAACAGCTCTTTGTAGGTGTCATTGTAGAAGAATCTTGATGAATCCGGTGTGTGAATCTCGTCTATCAGATAGATAGTATCTCCCTTTCTCCCAAACTCATATTTGGTGTCAACCAAAATAAGACCCCTCTCTGCCGCAATCTGAGAACCTCTTTCAAATAGTGCCAGTGAGTAATCCTCAATTTTCTTATAATCACCTTCACTTATCAGTCCGCTGGAGATTATCTCCTCTCTTGAGATATCTTCATCGTGTGCTCCGTGCTCAGCTTTTGTAGTAGGCGTGAGAATTGGTTTTTCAAATTTCTGATGCTCTTTCATTCCGTCGGGAATTGCAACTCCGCAGATAGACCTGGCCCCGGACTTGTATGTTCTCCAAGAGCTACCTGTCAAATATGCTCTAACTATCATCTCAACAGGAAGAGAGGAGCATTTATGGCCAACGGTAACAATAGGATCCGGTGAGGCAATTTTCCAGTTTGGAACTATGTCAGATGTACTGTCAAGAAAGCGGGAGGCAATCTGGTTAAGAACCTGCCCTTTATATGGAATCCCTTTAGGGAGTACCACATCAAATGCAGATATCCTGTCAGTAGCAATCATTACCAGATAATCATTGCCAATTGAGTAAACATCTCTTACTTTACCAGTGTATTTTCCGCTCTGTCCCGGAAAGTCAAACTCCGTTCTTGTGATTGCTGCCTGCATAAAAATTTATGTTAATTGTAATCTGGTTATATTAATGAATGATAATAGTCTGTGACCTTTTTGGCAAAACTCTCCCAGGAGAGAGCCTCTTTTGATTGTTCTATGTTTTTTATATATATATCCCTGTTACCCTCTTCAAAAAAAGATACTATACCTTTTGCTACTGCACCACATTCGGGTGAATCAACAACAATTCCCGTGCCCCTCTCCTCTATTGCCTCTTTTAATCCACCCACATCTGTAGTAACCATAGGAACTCCAAAGTGTTGAGAAATTGCACTTATACCGCTTTGAGTTGCACTTCTGTATGGAAGTACTACAACATCTGCTGCGGAGAAAAAAATGGGAACCTCATTGTCATTTATATACCTTGTAAAGAGCTTTATCCTGTCGTTTATACCATATGTATCTATCTGCTTTTGGTAACCCTCAAAACTACCATATGGCTCTCCGGCAATGATTAGTTGATAGCTGTTATCCAGTTTTGAAAATGCGTCAATGAGAATATCCAGCCCCTTATACTCTCTTATCAAACCAAAAAAGAGGATGGTTTTTTTATCAGGCAAAATGGCGAGTGACTTTTGCGCAAACTCCTTCTCAACCTTTTCACCGAAATGGTTATATATCGGATGGGGTATAGTTGTAAATTTTGCATCTGGCTTTAATCGAAGAAGATCTTCACCCACTGAGGATGAGAGAACCACAAAACCATTACAGGACGATAAAAAATATTTGGTAAGCTGTGTGTCAAAAAAACGTCTCTCGTGAGGGACTACATTATCAAGAATAGAGATTACCCTTGTTTTCTTAAGCTGATGCCTGGCAACATATCCCAGAGAAGGAGCAAAAAATGAGATCCAATACCTCATTAAAAGCAGATCCGGCTCCCACTGCCGGATTGCTCTTGCAGTTCTTATGTATGAAAGAGGATTAATAGAGTCCAGAAGTGCTGTACTCTCTATTTTAATGGCATTATCTTCTTTTGTAACATATTGAGTATTACCCGGAAATAAAATATCCGGATACTGCCTTTTAAAGTTAAATGCCCTTACTTCGTGAACTTTGCCCAGCTCTTTGAAAATATTCGCATTGAACTGGGCAATTCCTCCACGGTATGGGTAAAAACAAGATAGAATGGCAATTTTCACCCAATGTTCTGTTATTTACTATTTAGACTTTGTTTTGATATACTCCTGATTCATTCCGTCAACCACCATCTTTGTGATATTGAGAGATGGGTCCCCATCAAGAATTGTGTTAGTTGCACCTGTAGTGCTGATAATAAGAGAGTACCTCTTCTCTTGGTTTAGAATTTTCAGATATGAACTGAGAGCGTCAAACACCTTTCTGTATAGAACAGCCTCCTCTTCGGACATCTCCGACTGTTTCTGCTGGGCATAACCCTGAAGCTCCTGCTCTCTTTGAGCTAGTGTCTGCTGTTGAGCCTCTGCCTGAGAACGGGTTATAAGACCCTTTTGAACCTTCTGTTGAAAATCCTTCACGTCATTTTCAAAGGTCCTGCTTCTTTTATTCAGGTCGCTCTGTATCGTTTGTGCTTTATTTTCAAATTCCGAACGCAGATCATTAAACATATCGTACTGATTTATAAGAGAATCTATCTGTATAAATACAATATCTCCGGCTGCTGCAAATTCGCTCTGACTTGCCTCCGAGGTACCGTTAATACCCGGCTTAGATGTAAAGTGTAAGATAAACAGTACAATAACTGCTACTGAAAGAATAATGTTTGTGATTGTTGATGCGTTTTTCATCTGATTTTTCAATTTAAACTACAAATATAACTAATAATTTCTTAACTGCCTAAGATAGCCCTGAATCGTATTCTCCAGACCAATATAAATAGCATCACATACCAGTGCGTGCCCTATCGATACCTCCATTAACTGAGGGATATTCTTATGAAAAAATTGTAAATTCTCAAGGCTTAGATCGTGGCCGGCATTTAATCCCAAACCTGCTTTAATTGCTGTTTCTGCCGCAATTACAAATGGCTTGATGGCAGAATCTCTCATCCCTAGGGCATAACTCCGGGCGTATGCTTCGGTGTAGAGTTCCACCCTGTGGCAGCCGGTATCTGCTGCATACTTTATCATTTCCGGGTCTGGGTCTACAAAAATTGATGTTCTAACTCCTGTGTCAGAAAAAAGTTTGCAGACTCTTCTCAGATACTCTAAATTTTTTTTTGTATCCCAACCGCAATTAGATGTGATTGCATCGTGTGCATCAGGAACCAAAGTAACCTGAGCCGGTTTTATCTCCAGAACGAGTTCAATAAAAGAGTCTACAGGATTTCCTTCTATATTGAATTCGGTTTCAAGGATGGGCTTAAGATCTCTTACATCGCTATATCTTATGTGCCTCTCATCCGGCCTGGGGTGTACAGTAATGCCCTCTGCTCCAAATCTTTCGCAATCCTTCGCTGCTTTAAGTATATCCGGCAGATTGCCACCTCTTGCATTCCTTAGTGTGGCAAATTTGTTTATATTTACGCTCAGTTTTGTCATAATGGATGCAAATTTATCTATTTTTGACAATTATTACACTTTACTTATTCAATGAAGATAGCAATTTTTGCAAGAGATATAAACGAGAAGTGGAGGAAGAGACTCTCGGGAATCCTTAATGCACTTGATAAAAGGGGTATTCTACTCACCTACTATCGCCCTTTCTATCTTAAAATGTGCGACTATGATTATATGAAAATTCCTCAGGGTGCCCTCTTTACAGGTGAGAGTGACCTGCCGTCGGATACAGATATTTTTCTCTGTTTCGGCGGAGACGGTACTTTTCTGGAGTCTTTAACAATTATTAAAGATAAGGATATTCCGGTGGCAGGTGTGAACTTTGGTCGTCTGGGGTTTCTCACCAGTGTAGACTCTAAACTTGGAGATGAGTGGATTGACAAAATTCTCGCAGGAGACTATCTTGTTGAGAAGAGGGGATTGTTATCAATTGAGACAACAGCACTGCCAAAGGGCTTTTGCAACTATGCTCTTAATGAAGTCTCATTTCAAAGGAAAGACCCCTCAATGCTCTCGATTCACGTTAAGATAAACGGAATGGAGCTCCCTCCATATTGGTCCGACGGACTAGTTCTTGCTAGCCCAACCGGATCTACGGCATACTCTTTGAGTGTGGGTGGTCCAATAGCACTTCCGGGTGTAAGGGCGCTTATTTTGGCACCTATTGCTCCCCATAACCTAAATGTAAGGCCCCTTGTAGTCTCAGATGATTCAATCATAGAGATTTACGTGGAGAGCAGGTGGGGCGAGGCAATATTGAGTATGGATAATCGCTCCTTTACAATTCCGGTTGGGGTAAAGGTAACTATATCCAAAGCGAAATTTGATCTTAAATATATCTCACTTACTAAAGGGGGCTTTATTAATGCTCTAAGAGAAAAACTGATGTGGGGAGAGGATAAAAGAAATATTTGAAAAACGAATAGAAACAGATGAGTAAAATTCCTAAACACGTCTCCATAATAATGGATGGAAACGGGAGATGGGCAAGAGGCCGGGGACTGGAGCGATTGGCAGGTCACAAGGCTGGAGTGGAATCGGTAAGAGCTGCGACCGAGTTTGCTGCGGAGAACGGCATAGGTTATCTCAGCCTTTTTGCCTTTTCCGAAGAGAACTGGAAAAGACCGCAGAGTGAGATATCCGGGCTAATGGAGCTGATGATTGATGCAATAATTAATGAACGTTCTACATTGATGGATAACAATGTACGCTTCAGGGCCGTCGGGGATATGAGCAGACTCTCCAAAACGCTGGTAGATAAGATAGCAGACATTGAGAAGACTACCTCTGTTAACGATGGTTTGGTACTTATAATTTTTCTCAGCTACAGCGGAAGATGGGATATAACCAACGCCGTCAATAAATATATAGAGAAGTTACGAGGGTCTGTTGCTTCAATGGATCAACCTGTTACTACAGATTGCCTGGAGAACCTTCTCAGTACTGCCGGTATACCCGATCCCGACCTTCTTATAAGGACAAGCGGAGAGCAGAGGGTAAGCAACTATATGTTATGGCAATGTGCCTACACCGAATTTTACTTTACAGATGTTCTTTGGCCCGATTTTCGCAAAAATGACTTCAAACGAGCTCTAGACACATACGCCGACAGGGAAAGAAGGTATGGTAAGACAGGAGATCAGATTAACAAAATCAATTAAACAGACCTTGGATACAAATAAAAATCTATCTTTGCAGCTTTACAGTCGAAAAGTGCAGATGAAGTCATTACCACTTATCCTTTTATTGTTATTTCTATCTCCCCTCAACAGGGCAGATGCTCAGGACAGCACATTGACCAAGGGAGTTGTCGTGGATTATAACAAACCTCAGGATTACATTATTGGAGGAGTAAAAGTCTCCGGAGTTAAATTTCTTGGCGAAGAGCAGATAATTTCACTAACAGGTTTGTCTGTCGGGGATAAAATAACCATTCCGGGAGATGAGCTCTCATCAATCGTTAAAAGATTATGGATGCAGAGGTTTTTCTCTGACGTTGGAATTTATATTGACTCCACATATAAGGATACAGTATTTCTAAAGATAAATCTTCAGGAGAGACCACGTGTATCAAGATGGGAGTTCGAAGGGGTAAAAAGCGGTGAGAAGACCGACCTCAATGAGAGGCTTAAACTAAGAAGGGGAAGCGAGCTGTCAGATTATATCCTTAGCTCATCATCCGAGATTATTCGTAAATTCTATGTCGAGAAGGGTTTTCTTCAAACCGAGGTTACTGTAAAGCAGGAGGAGGATACTTTAATTGTAAATGCTGTCAAGGTCACTTTTGTAGTAAATAAAAAGAGCCGCGTAAGAATCAAACAGATTATCTTTGAAGGGAACAATAATATAAAGGGGTCAAAACTTGCATCTGCAATGAAAAAAACAAAGGATATGCGTATTCTCAATTTCTTCAGCAGCAAAAAGTTTGACGAGAAGGAGTACGAAAACGACAAGAAACTGCTATTGCAAAAATATAGTGAAGCGGGTTTTCGTGACGCCAGAATTCTCAAAGACTCGATATACTATTTGGAAGATGGGCGTCTGGCAATAAAATTCGTTATAGATGAAGGGAATAAATACTATTTTCGTGACATCACCTGGACCGGCAACTCTATCTATGATGGTGAGGGGCTAAACAGTATTCTAAGAATTGCCAAAGGGGATGTATATGATGTAGTCTCAATGGAGAAGCGTCTCTTTGAGGCTGAGGACGGAAACATATCCAAGTTGTACAGAGACCGGGGCTATCTCTTTTTTAGGGTTGTTCCCGTGGAGAAGTCGATTGTCGGAGACTCTGTGGATATAGAGATGAGAATGTTTGAGGGGAAACCGGCAAACTTCAACAGGATAATAATAAATGGTAACAATGTTACAAATGAGAAGGTTGCCCGCAGGGAGTTATTTACTCGCCCCGGATATCTGTTCAACCAGACATACCTGGAGAGATCGCTTCGCGGCCTTGCAGCAATGGGCCATTTTGACCCGGAGAAACTAATGTCTGCTACCGGTTACAGTGTTGTTCCCAATGAAAATGCAAATACAGTAGATATCACATACAACCTTGAGGAGAAGTCTAACAGTCAGTTCGAAATAGCCGGAGGATGGGGTGGAGACACATTTGTAGGTACACTGGGGATAAGTTTCAATAACTTCTCTCTGAGCAAAGTATTTGATAAAAAAGCGTGGAGACCTGTTCCTCTGGGAGACGGTCAGCAACTCTCGATAAAATTCCAAACCAACGGGTCATACTATACTGCATTCTCTGCAAGCTTTACAGAGCCGTGGCTTTTCGGAAACAAACCTACATCACTCAGTATATCTACATACTACACAAAACAGACTAACTCAACATACTTCTACCAGAATTCGGGTCAGAGTATGGAGGTATATGGAATGTCTGCCGGGATAGGGACTAGACTTAAGTGGCCGGACAATGAGTTCATCCTCTACAATGAGCTAAGCGTACAGTCGTATAAACTAACAGACTGGCAGTATTACTTTATATTTAAAGATGGAATATCCAACAATATAAGCTGGAAGGTTCGTCTCCAGAGAAACTCTACCGACCAGCCGATCTATCCGAGGTCTGGGTCAGATTTCCAGTTGGGATTGCAGATCACCCCTCCTTATTCGCTCTTCCGCCCTGCAGATACCGATTATAAGGGTATGACAGATGCTCAGAGATATAAATGGATAGAGTACCATAAATGGACATTTAAAGGGTCTACCTTCAATAAACTGGTAGGAGACCTTGTATTAATGACACGGGTTAACTTCGGTTATCTGGGTTACTATTCGCGTAGTCTGGGATACTCTCCGTTTGAAGGATTTATTCTGGGAGGTGACGGAATGTCCGGGTATAACACATATGGCTCTGAGGTGATAGGGCTGAGAGGTTACCCGAACAACTCACTTACCCCCAGGGTAAACGACAGCTACTCAGGTAATGTATATGATAAATTTACACTTGAATTAAGATATCCGATAGTTCTGCAACCACAATCAACTATATATGCTCTGGTATTTCTTGAGGGGGGTAACAGCTGGAGTGATATCAGAGATTTTAACCCGTTTTCAATCAAACGATCTGCAGGTTTCGGGGTAAGGGTGTTACTGCCGATTGTAGGAATGCTTGGAATAGACTGGGGATATGGATTTGACCCTGTAGAGAGTAAAGCAAAAAGCGGAAGTAACTTCCACTTTGTAATAGGACAACAGTTTTAATTAAATAAATTACCGGTTATGAAAAAGTTATTTATAATTTTGGGTGTCGTGTCGGTGATGAGCTCATCAGCTTTTGCACAGACAACAGGATACGTTGATACTGAGGTGATTTTATCAAAAATTCCGGAGTACCTACAGGCTCAGCAGCAGTTGGAACGGTTAAAGAGTCAATACGAAGTGCAAATAGAGAAGGAGATAAAGTTTATTGAGAACCTTTTCAGTCAATATCAGGCAGAGAAGATTAACCTTAACGAACTCCAGAGACAGTCCAGGGAGAGTGAAATAATCTCCAGGGAGAGGGCTGTCAAAGAGAGACAAAACGAGATTTTTGGAAAGGACGGAGTAATAGCAGCCAACTCCAAAGAGCTTATGGATCCAATCCGAAATGTTGTTCAGAGTGCCATCAACTCGGTAGCTAAAGAGTCAGGTACAATTCTTGTATTTGACATTCAGTCGGCTCAGGGGATAATATACAGCGACCCTAAGGGAGATCTTACTCCAAGAGTTTTGAAAAAGCTGGGAATTAATACAGAAACCAAATAATTGCAATAATATGAAACATTTATCTAAAATTCTTTTACTCCTCTTTGTTTTGGCATCCTCTTCCGGTTTTGCGCAAAATCTTAAATTCGGACATATTAACTCTCAGGAGCTGATAGCTGTTATGCCGGAGCGAGACAGCGCAGTTGTAAAACTTGAAAAATTTGCAGCAGAACTTGATGGTGAACTGAAGGCAATGCAGGCGGAATTCCAAACAAAAGTAAACACATATCAGCAAAAACAGGCCACCTGGACAGCAGTAGTTCTGGAGTCAAAAACCAAAGAGCTTCAGGAGTTGGATGGTAGAATTCAAAAGTATCAGCAGGACGCATCAGATACTTACCAGCAGATGCAGCAGGTTCTATACGCACCTGTTTTCCAAAAAGCTAACGAAACTATTCAGAAAATAGGCAAGGAGAGAGGTCTAATTTATATTTTTGATACAGCTTCAGGATCAATTCCTTATATTAATGCCACAATCAGCGAAGATATTCTCCCTATAGCCAAGGCAGAGCTGAAAATACCTGCAGATAAAAAACCAATGCAAACAGCTCCGGTAGCAACTGGGGCTGTAAATTAATGTTTTCTATAGAATAATCTGACAGATTTTTTTTAACTTTACTGTCGCTTCATCCAGAGGCGACTTTTTTTATTATATGCACATCACAAAATTTAACAAAAAACTAATCGGAATATTTGACTCAGGAGTAGGGGGGCTCTCGGTATGGAGAGAGTTAATTAAGTTGATGCCCGGGCAGGAGTTTATTTATATTGCAGATAGTGCCTACTGTCCTTATGGTCCAAGACCAAAAGAGGAGATAATCGCAAGATCTTCAAGGATTACCGAATCACTTATTGATAGGGGTGCAGCAATTGTGGTTGTAGCCTGTAATACAGCGACATCAGCAGCAATTTCGACTCTTAGAAGTCGATTTTGCATTCCATTCGTTGGAATGGAGCCTGCCGTTAAACCGGCTGCCAATTTTTCAAAAAGCGGAGTGATTGGTGTTCTTGCAACCAAGGGAACCCTATCAGGAGATCTCTACAATAATACTCTGGAGATGTATGCAACCAATGTGGAAGTTATAGAGATGGCAGGAGTTGGCCTGGTTCAGCAGGTTGAGGAGGGGAAACTGGATACTCCCGATACGGAGACTCTTCTTAATAAATACATTAAACCAATGGTTGAGGCAGGTGCAGACCATATTGTATTGGGTTGTACTCACTACCCTTTTCTAAGCAAATTGATTCATAAAATAGCAGGAGAGGGGGTTACCATAGTTGATCCGGCCCCCGCAGTTGCAAGACACACACTATCTCTTGCGAACGATATCGGCATTTTCTATACTGGAGAGTCCGGAATCAACACAACATTTTACTCTACGGGAAGCATTGAGGTTTTAAAATCTCTTGCAAAGAGTATCTCTTCGGATATTCCGGATCACTCTTTCCGGAAGCTGAACATCTAAACGGAATGTATTAATAAACTTACTTTTATGAAAACAGAAATCTTATTCTATCTTGTACCTCTAGCCTCACTGGCTGCACTTGGTTTTGCCAGGTATTTCTTTAAGCAGATGATGCGGGAGAGCGAGGGATCCGATATAATGAAAGAGATTGCCCAGCACGTTCGAAGTGGTTCTATTGCATATTTGAAGCAACAATATAAGGTTGTGGCTAAAGTTTTTATTGTCTTGGCTATCTTCTTTGCAATACTTGCATATGGTTTTGGAGTGCAGAACCCTTGGGTACCTTTTGCTTTCCTTACAGGAGGATTCTTTTCCGGATTAGCAGGTTTTATTGGAATGAAAACTGCAACCTATGCATCTGCAAGAACAGCAAATGCATCTATTAGGTCGCTTAACAGCGGGTTAAGACTGGCATTCAGGTCCGGTGCAGTAATGGGATTGGTTGTAGTGGGTCTTGGATTACTGGATATTTCCCTTTGGTACATATTACTTGACCATTTCGTTGAGGATATATCCCAGTCTCAAAAGATGGTTATAATAACCACCACAATGTTAACATTTGGAATGGGAGCATCTACTCAGGCATTATTTGCCAGAGTGGGAGGGGGTATCTATACAAAAGCAGCAGATGTAGGTGCAGACCTTGTAGGAAAAGTAGAGGCCGGAATTCCGGAGGATGACCCTAGAAACCCAGCAACAATTGCAGACAATGTCGGAGACAATGTAGGTGATGTAGCAGGTATGGGAGCAGATCTTTATGAGTCATACTGTGGCTCTATTCTGGCAACTGCAGCATTGGGGGCATCTGCATTTTATATAAATCCGGATATGCAGATCCGGGCAATCTTTGCACCTATGCTCATAGCTGCAGTTGGAATAGTACTCTCCATAATTGGGATCTTCCTGGTAAAAACTAAGGAGGGTGCCGGAATGAAAGATCTTCTACACTCACTTGGTGTGGGAGTTAATGTAAGCTCTCTTCTTATAGCGCTCTCTACATTCGCAATATTCTATGTAATAGGTTTAGAAAACTGGGTGGGAATCTCCCTCTCTGTGGTTACCGGGCTGTTTGCCGGGATTATTATCGGACAATCTACAGAATACTACACTTCTCACTCCTATAAACCTACACAAAAAATTTCCGAGAGCGGGAAAACCGGCCCTGCCACTGTAATTATTTCAGGTATAGGGTTGGGAATGGTCTCAACCGCTATTCCGGTTATTACCATAGCCGCAGCAATTATTCTCTCATTTCTGTTTGCTATAAATTTTGACGTAAACAATATGTTAGCTGCAAAGAACATTAGTTATGGACTTTACGGAATAGGAATTGCC
>CAYGOE010000009.1:0-52241 GCA_964351405.1 uncultured Muribaculaceae bacterium
TATTGGATCTCTTTTATACTAATAACACAAATTTTTACTTATAGTTGAATAAAACAATTGGCAGCCGTTTTGTTATTAAAAAATAGCTATTTTTCCCACTCTCTGAGTTGAAGAATCTCGTCTCTCCATATCTCTTCATTTGGGGTCTCCAGTATAAGAGGTATATTGTCGAATCTGTTGTCTTTCATAAGGATTTTGAATGTTTGGTCACCCAATAGACCGGCTCCGATTGAGTCGTGACGATCTACTCTTGAGTTAAGCCCCTTTTTTGCATCATTCAGGTGCATCCCACGCAGATATTTAAACCCTACAATGTTTTCAAAATGGTCAAATGCTTTTCTGAAACCCTCCGCATTTGATAGGTCGTAACCGGCTGCAAACGAATGACAGGTATCTACACACACACCAACCCTACTCTTATCCTCTACGTAGTGAATAATTTGAGCAATCTGCTCAAAGGTGTGCCCCAGATTGCTACCCTGACCGGCAGTGTTCTCTATAACTGCTGTGACCCCCTTTGTTTTCTCCAGAGCAATATTTATTGAGTCGGAAATTCTTCTCAGGCAGCTATCTATATCAATCTTGTTAAGGTGGCTTCCGGGGTGAAAATTGAGACGATCCAGCCCAAGCTGTTCACATCTCTGCATCTCGTCCAGAAAGGCCTCTCTGGATTTGTTGAGTCCATCCTCCTCCGGGTGGCCAAGGTTTATAAGATAACTGTCGTGGGGAAGAATCTGCATAGGGGAGAAGCCATACCTCTGGCAGTTCTCCCGGAATTTTTCTATGCTACTTTTTGTGAGTGGTGCTGCAATCCACTGTCTCTGATTCTTTGTAAAAAGGGCAAAAGCATTAGCTCCAATATTGTGCGCATTGACAGGTGCATTCTCTACACCGCCGGATGCGCTTACGTGTGCTCCTATATATTTCATATTAAGTATATTGTTTATCAAATTTATATATTTATTATAGATTCAACTTATCTGCGAATAGTCCCTCTGCTCTCTTTTTAGCAGGGAGAGAGAGAGCTTAAGTTGGATATTCTTTTGACTGTCCAGATGAGGATCCTCCTGCAGGATTTCCGTAGCAAACCTTCTCGCCTCTTCCAGTATTTGTGAGTCCTTTGCAAGGTTGGATAGCCTGAGGTCTACAGGAAGCCCACTCTGCATTGTCCCCTCCATATCTCCGGGCCCCCTCATTCTTAAATCTGCCTCTGCAAGTTCAAACCCGTCATTTGTAGAGCACATAAGTTCAATTCTGTGACGTGACTCCTTTGAGAGTTTATGGCCGGTCATAAGAATACACCAGGACTCATCTGACCCTCTTCCCACTCTTCCCCTAAGCTGGTGAAGCTGTGAAAGCCCGAACCTCTCTGCGCTCTCAATCATCATAACAGAGGCATTCGGAACATCTACCCCAACCTCTATTACTGATGTAGACACCAGAATGTTTGCATTTCCTGTTACAAATAGATTCATATCGTGGGCTTTGTCTTCGTTTTTCTGCTGCCCGTGTACAACGGCAGTGACATACTCAGGAGCTTTGAACTCTTCAATAATATGCATATACCCTTGTTGAAGATTTTTGTAATCCATTGTTTCGCTCTCCTTTATAAGTGGGTAGACAATGAAAATCTGACGACCGCTCTTTATCTTCTCCTTCATAAAGGAGTAGATACGCCCTCTCTGTGTGTCATTTGAGTGTATTGTTTTAACAGGCTTTCTTCCCGGAGGTAACTCATCGATAACAGATACATCCAGGTCTCCATAAAGAGTCATTGCCAGAGTTCTTGGAATAGGGGTGGCTGTCATTACCAATATATGTGGCATCTTCTCTCCCTTGCTCCACAATTTTGCCCGCTGATCTACCCCGAACCTATGCTGCTCATCGATCACTGCAAAACCCAGGTTGAGAAACTGAACACTCTCTTCAATAAGTGCGTGGGTACCGAAAAGTATATCTATTTCGCCTTTAAGCAGCCCTTCTGAGATCACTTTACGCTCTTTTTTCTTAGTGCTGCCGGTGAGCAGTGCAACTTTTACCCCTAAGTTGCCAAGAAACTTCTCTGCTCCGTGAAAGTGCTGCCCTGCAAGAACTTCGGTTGGAGCCATTACGCAGGATTGATAGCCATTATCCTTTGCCAGCAGAGCTGTCAAAATTGCCACCATTGTCTTTCCGCTCCCAACATCTCCCTGGAGTAGCCGATTCATCTGTCGGCCACTTACAATATCTGACCGAATCTCCTTTATTACCCTCTTTTGTGCTTTGGTGAGTTCAAACGGCAGTTTTTTGTAGCAATCGTTAAAGCTATCTCCAACTTTAGGCATAAATATTCCATTGTTCACCCTCTCCCTAAAACTTTTTTGTTTGAGAAGAGATAGTTGCAGATAGAACAGCTCTTCAAATTTAAGCCTGTAGAGCGCAGATGAGAGAGCTCTTAAATCTTTTGGAAAGTGGATATTGTTTACTGCAGCGTGAAACGAAAGCAGATTTTTTTGTTGAACCATATAGAGTGGCAGAGTCTCGTTAAGCGAACCTTCACACTGTTTGAGTAGAGTTGCTATAACCCTGCCAATCTGTTTATTGCCAAACCCTGAGTTACGCAGTCTCTCGGTAGAGGGGTAGACTCCAATCATATTCCCCACATAGATAGGATTCTCTTCGGTTGCAGCCTCCACCTCAGGATGCACCATATTTAAAACCTGATTAAAAATGGTGGGTTTCCCGAAAATAATATACTCATTATGTGGTTTAAGCCACTCCTTAATCCACTTGATGCCCTGAAAAAATATCAGCTCTATGGAGCCTGTGGTATCTGTAAATGTCGCTGTCAATCTTTTTGAGCGCCCTTTATCTCCCAGTTGAGTTATTTTTGTAATCTTTCCCCTTAGCTGAATGTAGCTCATACCGGGCTCCACCTCAGAGACAGAGTAGATTTTTGTTCTGTCTATATACCTGAACGGGAAAAAAAGCAGCAGATCCCTGAAGGTTTTGATATTGAGCTCGCTGGTTAAAAGCTCTGCCCTTTTGGGTCCAACTCCGGGGAGGTATTTTATATCGCTGTCCAGTATAGATGACATAATACAAATATACGAATCTTATCTAAAATTTGTATCTTGCATAAATTTACGGAGATTAACTGTTTATGAAAAATAAGATAGTAGTTGGAATAACTCAGGGCGACAGTAATGGCATAGGCTATGAGGTTATAATTAAAGCTTTAACAGACGCGAGAATTTTCGATATCTGTACCCCGATAATATACGGCTCCTCAAAAATGTTCGGGTTTTATAAAAAAGGTGTATCTGAGGCAGAGGGCCTCACTACAAATGTTATTTCAAAGCCGGCTGAGGCACACGCAAAGAGAATAAATCTTATTAACTGCATTCCTGAGAGCTACAATTTAGAGCCGGGAAGGGAGAGTGAAGATGGTGCAAAAGCGGCACTTACAGCTCTTGAGTCAGCTGTTAAAGATCTCAAGAGTGACTTCATAGATGTTTTGGTTACAGCTCCTTTCAATAAATCGGGAGTTTCAAAAGAGGGATTCTCTTTTCCGGGTCACACAGAATACCTTACCAAGATGTTCAATGCAGATGAGGCGCTTATGTTTATGGTCTCACATTCGCTTAAAGTGGGGTTGGTAACCAATCACCTTTCAATTGCAAAGGTCTCGCAAGCAATTAACTCTGCACTTATAATCAAGAAGATAAAACTAATGTCAGATTCACTCAAACGTGATTTTGCAGTTGATAGACCTAAGATTGCAGTTCTATCCCTTAACCCTCACAGTGGAGACCACGGGCTTATGGGAAAAGAGGAGGAGGAGATAATTAAACCTGCAATACAGGAGCTTTTTGAAAAGGGGGAGCTTGTCTTTGGCCCTTTTCCGTCTGATAGTTTCTTTGCATCTGACTATACAGGTAGATTTGATGCCGTTCTTGCAATGTATCACGACCAGGGAATGATCCCTTTTAAATCACTCTCTCACGATGTAGGCGTAAATTTTACCGCAGGCCTCACTGTAGTGAGATGCTCTCCGGATCACGGAACTGCATACGATTTGGCAGGTAAAGGTAAAGCAAACCACCTCTCTATGCTTGCATCTATCTACACCGCTTGTGATATATACAGAAACAGAGAGAATTACGATCTGTTAAGGGCAAATCCGTTAAGAGTGGAGATGCCTGTTGGCAACAGAGAGAATGATTAACATCTATACAGATGGTGCTGCAAGAGGAAACCCCGGTCCGGGAGGATGGGGGGCACTTTTGTGTTCCGGATCTCACTACAAAGAGCTATCCGGAGGTTTTTTGTGCACAACCAACAACAGAATGGAGTTGCTTGCAGTAATAGTTGCCCTTGAGGCGGTTAAGAAAAAAAATGCCGACATCACAGTATTTTCAGACTCCAGTTATGTTTGCGACGCAGTGAATAAGAGCTGGCTCTTAGGTTGGGAGAAAAAGGGATTTGCAAAGAAGAAAAATCCGGATTTGTGGATACGTTTTCTTGAAGTATACCGGAGACACAATGTGAAATTTGTATGGATAAAGGGACATAACGGCCATCCGGAAAACGAAAGATGCGATCGACTTGCCGTAGAGGCATCAATGGCAGATAATCTGCCGGAAGATTCCGGATATCTTAAACAGTGCGTGGAGTGTAGTCCTGATTCCTCAGCCACGGCCGGAACCCTGCCTCTGTAATAGCACTCTCTATCATCTTTGCATCAGCTCTGCTAGAAGCACCTGCAGATGAGACAACGTTCTCCTCAATCATTATTGATCCCATATCATCTGCACCACAGTGTAGCGCCAACTTTGCGCACTCTATCCCTATTGTGAGCCACGAGGCTTGAATATGGGGAATATTATTGAGTACGATACGACTGATTGCCACCATCTTTAAATGGTCTACAGCTGTAGGTTTGAGAATAATATCACTCATAGTGAGCTTGTTTCCTTTGATTTGCATAGGCCAGCAGATAAATGCACGAAATCCGGGAGAGCCTGCCGGTTTTTTTGACTGGATACCTCTTAAAAAAATCAGATGCTCCATCCTCTCGGCAAGAGTCTCAATGTGGCCGTATACCATTGTAGCAGTTGTGCTAATATTCATTTTATGAGCCCACTCCATAACATCTCTCCAGGCATCTACCCCCGGCTTTCCCGGTGAAAGTATCTTACGGACTCTGTCAGAGAGAATCTCAGCCCCTGCACCCGGAAGTGAATCCAGCCCTGCAACCCGAAGCCTTGAGAGTGTCTGCTCAATTGTGAGTTTACTGAGCCTAGCGATATGCCACACCTCAGGTGGCCCCAGTGCGTTAAGTTTAATCGTTGGATAGATCCCTTTTATCTTAGAGAAGAGATCTTCATAAAATGTGATATCGTAATGTGGATGAAGCCCCCCCTGCAACAGGAGCTGATCTCCGCCGTAACTTATGAGTTCATCTATCTTTTGCCTGTACTCTTCAATAGTTGTAGTATATGATAGCCCTCTTTGTGAGAGGGTGCAGTGGAAGTTGCAGAATTTGCACCCGGATATGCATACGTTTGTATAGTTTACATTTCTGTCTATCTGCCAGCTAACTCTCCTTTCCGGAATTTTCTGGAAACGTATCCTGTTTGCAACTGAGAGTAAATCCGGGACAGAGCTGTTTTCATAAATATATTTTGCCTCTTCCAAAGATATCTCATCACCCTGCAAAGCTCTGTTAAAAACATCCTCAATCTTCATATGATTTCTGTTAATGCGTGCAGGGGCAAAAGTAAAAGTTTTATTTAGATAATGTTACAAATTGGGTATATTTGTAAGATAAATCATAACCAAAAGTCTTATTTAGATGAATAATTTCTTTGATGGTGATAATCTGCGCTATGCAATGATTGGCAGCGGAAGCTGGGCAACTGCTCTTGCAAAACTTATTCTTAATAATCAAGAGAGTATCTCCTGGTATGTTCGTGATGACGAGATGATTGATCAAATCAACAGAACACAGCATAACCCCTACTATTTACCGGCAGTAAAGTTTGATCCCAAAAGAGTCCGGATGAGTTCAGATATTAATGAGATAATATCAGAGTCGGATGTTTTGGTCTTTTGTGTGCCGAGTGCCTACTTCCTTAAAGAGGTCGAAAGCATCAATCTCTCATTGGAAGATAAGTTTATAATAAGTGCAATAAAAGGGATAATTCCCGGAGACAATATTACAATCGCAGAGTACTTTAATCAGAAATTTGAAATCCCTTTCAGTAGTATTGGTGTTGTAAGCGGTCCTTGTCACGCAGAGGAGGTTGCAATGGAGAAGCTATCCTATTTGACTCTCTCCAGTAAACATATTGAGGTTGCAAGATCTATCTGCGATATCTTCTCCTGCGAGTATATAAAAACTGTCCCCGGAACAGATATCTACGGTGTTGAGTATGCTGCTGTGTTAAAGAATATATATGCAGTCGCTGCCGGAGTGTGTCACACCCTCTCGTATGGAGATAACTTTATGGCAGTGCTCATTACCAGCTCTTTTCACGAGATGAGGGATTTTCTTCACGCCTCACATCCGGACCCTAAACGTAAAACATCCACATCTGCATACCTGGGGGACCTGCTTGTTACCTGCTACTCTCAGTTCAGTCGCAACCGAACCTTTGGAAGTATGATAGGTAAGGGTTACTCGGTACAATCTGCACAGGTGGAGATGAATATGGTTGCAGAGGGATACTACGGAACGAAATGTATATTTGAGATCAATAAAAAATACGGGGTTCATATGCCAATTGCAGAGGCTATGTACAGAATATTGTACGAGGATAAATATCCTGCCTATATAATCAAACAACTCTCAGAAAACTTGCAGTAAAGGTTATGAAAGAGATAGTAAACAGAGTAAATGTAGATATCAAGGGTGTTGCGCCCTTTATTGATGAGAGCGAACTAAACAGTTTCTGCACAGAGGCACAGGGTGCTTTTAAAACTTTAGTTGAGGGTAGCGGCAGAGGAAACGATTTTCTGGGTTGGGTTAATCTCCCTTCCAAAATTTTACCCTCCCATATTGAGCCTTTTAATGAGATAGCCCTGGAGTGGAGAGGGGTGGGAGTAGTGGTGGTCATTGGTATCGGAGGTTCGTATCTGGGCTCAAAAGCTGCACTTGAGGCTCTTTCACACCACTTTAGTCTACATTTGGGTAAAAGTGAGTGGCCAAAAATTGTCTTTGCAGGGCAAAACCTTAGCGAAGAGTATATGTCGGAGCTTATGGACCTTCTCAAGGAGAGTGACTTTGCTACAATTGTTATCTCAAAATCCGGCACCACAACAGAGCCGGCTGTGGCGTTTCGCATAATTAAGAATCTTTTGGAGCAGAAGTATGGTAAAGAGGGGGCTGCCGGCAGAATTGTCGCAGTTACAGACCGCTCGATAGGTGCTCTAAAAAAACTTGCAGATGAGCAGGGCTATAGAACTTTCATAATTCCGGACGATATTGGCGGCAGATACTCGGTTTTAACCCCTGTAGGACTCCTTCCAATTGCGGTTGCAGGGTTTGATATTGAGAAGATGGTTTTGGGAGCTGCAGATATGGAGAGGGTATGTATGGCCTCGGGGAAAGATAATCCTGCACTCAAATATGCTGCTGTGAGGAACCTTCTCTACTCAAAAGGTAAGAAGATAGAGTTACTGGTGAACTTTAACCCAAAACTTCAATATTTTTCGGAGTGGTGGAAACAGTTATTTGGAGAGAGTGAAGGTAAAGAGGGTAAGGGTATATTTCCGGCATCGGTAAGCTTCACATCTGATCTTCACTCAATGGGACAGTATGTACAGGACGGAGAGAGAACTCTTTTTGAAACCGTAATTACAGTTGGCAACTCTAACAGATCCCTCTCAATTATTAACGACCCCGATAATCTGGATGGTCTCAATTTCCTCTCGGGTAAGTCTATCGACGAGTGTAACAAGATGGCAGAACTGGGAACAATGCTGGCTCATATAGATGGAGGAGTTCCAAATATCAGAATTGAGATACCTGCAATTAACGAGTACTACATTGGTGCACTATTCTACTTCTTTGAATTTGCATGCGGTGTAAGCGCCTATATGCTGGGGATAAACCCTTTTGACCAACCGGGTGTTGAGGACTATAAAAAGAATATGTTTGCCCTTTTGGGTAAACCGGGTTTTGAGGAGCTCTCCAGAAGTTTAAGAGATAGACTATAGAGACCCTCTAAATAGAATAGCTATGAAATTTCTAAAGGAGGTTGCCCGCCGTTTCTATGAAAGAGATGGGGATAAAATTGGCGAACTTTGTTTTGTCTTCCCTAACAGGCGGTCCGGGCTCTTTTTTCAGAATTACCTTGGTGAGATGGTTGAAAAACCTCTCTTCTCGCCTGCAATTTTTACTATAAACGATCTTATTCTCTCTCTCTCCAAGATGAGGGAGGCAGATACAACCGAATCACTTTTTCGGCTATATTCCCTCTATCTTGAGATATCTGGTTCTCAGGAGAGTTTCGATGAGTTTGTATACTGGGGCGAGATAATCCTGAGTGACTTTAACGATACCGATAAATTTTTGGCAGATCCAAAAAAACTCTTTGCAAACATCAAAGATCTTAAAGAGATTGAGAGTGACTACTCCTTTCTTTCAGAAGATCAATTATCGGCTGTAAAAAGTTTTTGGGAGGGATTCCTTCCGGAGGGAGATAGCCAGAGCAAACAAAAATTCAAGTTGGTGTGGGAGGTGCTATACCCCCTCTACCTTAGATTCAGAGAGGAGCTGCACTCTCGCTCCTGTGGTTACCAGGGGATGATCTACAGAGAGGTGGCGGAGAACCCTCTGCTTCTGGATTCACTTTCTCAGTACCGACAGATTGTATTTGTAGGGATGAACGCTCTTAACGAGTGCGAAAAGAGTATTCTCAGGAGTCTGAAAAACAGAGGAGTTGCAGATTTTTACTGGGATTACTGCTCACAGATGGTTAGAGATCCTCAAAACAGAGCTTCTCAGTTTATGAGTTACAATCTTTCTAACTTTCCCTCCTCAATGGAGATAGATGCTTTTAACCTTCAAACACCGGATATTGAAATTATAGGAGTTGCATCCTCTGTAATTCAGACAAAGATTGTCTCACAGATACTCGACCGGTGTGGCGGGGGGATGGAGAGTGCGGTTATTTTGCCGGATGAGAGGTTGTTGATGCCACTTCTCCACTCAATTCCGGAGAGCTTTTCCGATGTTAATGTTACAATGGGTTACCCACTTCGTGGCACTCCTCTTTTATCTCTTATAGAGTCAGTTGTATCTCTTAAAGGGGAGAGCAGAGGTTATTATCATAAAAGGGTACTTCCAATACTTAAACACAGTTATATAAAACTCATCTCCCCTGTAAGGGCAAAGGCCATACACAAAAAAATAGTTCAAGAGAACCTTATCTATGCAAGCAGCGATCTCTTTGAGGGTGACGAGCTTCTTGAGAGGATATTCTGCCGTAGCGAAGAAATAGACTCTTCATCTGCTTTGTGCAACAAAATTTTGGATATTCTCTCAATAGTAAGTCCTCATAAGGAGATTGATAAGATTGAGAGGGAGTTTATCTACCATCTGCACGCAACTGTAACAAGAATAAATGGTATCCTGATTCCAATGTCGCCCCAAACCTTCAGCCGGCTGCTGATGCAGCTCATTGGCGGGCTCACCGTACCTTTCAGGGGAGAGCCCCTGTGTGGACTGCAGATTATGGGTGTGCTGGAGACCCGTTCGCTGGACTTCGACAACATAATTTACTGTTCGTTGAATGAAGGGATCTTTCCACCCTCATCTTCAACAAACTCATTTATTCCATATAACCTGAGAAGGGGCTTCTCTCTTCCTGTAAAGGAGTACGACGATGCAATATCTTCATATCTCTTTTACCGCTCTATCTATCGCGCAAGGAGGGTATATCTTATTTACGATACCCGCACAGAGGGTCTCAACATCGGTGAGGCGAGCAGGTTTATTCTTCAACTCAAGTATCACTATAAATTGCCTGTAAAGGAGAGTATGGTCTCCTTTAAAGTTACCTCTACAAAAAGAGGCGAAATAGTTTTTGAGAAGAGTCAAAAGGTGATGGAGACTTTAATTGAAAAGTATGTGAATGACAATAAGAGTGCTCTATCTGCAAGCGCACTAAATAAATATATTGACTGCCCTCTGAGTTTTTACTTCTCTAATCTAGAGGGGGTAGATGAGGAGAGCGAAATATCGGAAGAGGTTGAGGCAAATGAGTTCGGTTCTATTTTTCACGACACTATGCAAAAGTTGTTCTATCCCTATCTTAAGCATCAGGTTAACAGTACTGCTATTGAGAATATGACCAAAAACGTGGCTCTCATTGAAAGATATGTAGATGAGGGTTTCTTGAAACACAAAAACATAAAACAGGTTACAGGCTATAATCTCTTGGTTAAAAGGATAATAGTGAAGTATGTACTACAGACTCTTATCTATGACTCAAAAAAAGATCCGTTTTTATATTTGGCATCGGAGATGAGGGTGCGCACGTTTGTGCCGGTGAAGTGGGGATACAACGTTAACCTTAAGGGATTTATTGACAGATTGGACAAAACAGACAAACTCCGCATAGTCGACTATAAAACAGGACAGGGAGAGCTCAAATTGAGGAGTATTGATGCCCTGTTCGAAGGCAATGGAGATAGCTCAGATAAAGTGGCATTTCAAATGATGTTCTATGCCCTTATGCTGGAGAGCGACAATGAGTTTATCTGTGATGATGAGGTCAATATAGCTCCATACTTTATACGCTCACTCGTGAAGCAGGCAAAAAGGGAGATCTCTGTCAACAGAGAGCAGATAAAATCCTTTAAAGATAGAGTTGTAACACTCATTGAGGAGATATTCGACCCCTCGGTTCCATTTGCCGGGAGTGAAAACGAGAAGGTGTGTAAATGGTGCCCATACTCTTCAATTTGTTTTAACGGGAGGAGATAGTTATGGGAGAGCTTAAGATAATAAAGGCATCTGCAGGGTCCGGAAAGACACACGCGCTTACAAGTGAATATCTGAGGCTGCTCTACACAAAGGAGAGGGCCTATAAAAACATACTCGCAGTAACCTTTACCAATAAAGCCACCGAGGAGATGAAGCGCAGGGTGGTTGAGACCCTATATCGGGAGTCTGCAACCGACCTTAGGGCAAGAGAGCGCCTTGTAGAGATTCTTCACGATTACTCATCATTTGCAATCAGCACCATCGACAGGTTTTTTCAACAGACTATGAGGGCCTTTGCCAGAGAGATTGGCAAAAACAGTGCATATAGTGTAGAGTTGGACTATAAGATGGTTATAAATGAGGCTATAGATAATATGGTGATGAGTCTTGATAAGCAGGAGAGTGAAGAGCTGCTGGAGTGGCTGACAATATTAAGTATAGACTCCATTGATAGGGGAGATGGATGGAACTTCAAAAAGGAGATAAAACGGTTATCAAACGAGATCTTTAACGAGTCTTACCGGCTTAAAAAGGATCTGCTCAAAGAGGTGGGTTCAAACAAGGGCTCCATTACTCTTTACAAGGATATGCTCAAAAAAGTAATCAAAGAGTTTAAGGATGAGCTTGAGAGAATTGGCAAAGAGGCTTTACAGATTATCGAAATGCACTCTCTGGCTTTAGAGGATTTTAAAGGAGGTAGCAGAACACCCCTGAACCATTTTTTACGAGCAGCCAACAGAGAGGTTACCATATTGCCGGAAACATTCCTGAATTTAGTTGATAATCCACAAAACTGGGCCTCTGCGGAGGTGATTAAAAAAGATCCTGCTCTGTTTAACGTGATTGAGAATGCATACAACGAGGGGCTCAACTCACTTGCAGGGGAGCTTATTGCACACTACGATGGCTATGTACTCTATAATAGTGCCCAGACAATAATTCAGAACATCTACACCCTCGGTATCCTTATGGACATCGAGAGATTTATACAGGAGTACACCAGGGAGAACAATGTGGTTCTCATTCCTGAGACTACAGAGCTGCTCAACAGAATAATTGACGGAAGTGACTCGCCATTTATCTACGAGAAGATAGGAGCGCGTATAGATCACTTTATGCTGGATGAGTTTCAGGACACCTCAATAATGCAGTGGCAAAATTTCAAACCATTGATATTGAACAGTCTGGCCAGTGGTTACGACAATCTAATTGTAGGAGATGTCAAGCAGAGCATCTATAGATGGAGGGGCTCAGATTGGAATCTGCTAAACAGCGACCTGTACAATGATTTAAATCCAGAACAATATAGCGAGACAACTCTTTTGGAGAACTGGCGCTCCTGCAAAAACATAATTGATTTTAACAACACGTTTTTCCCCTATCTCTCTAAGGTTTGCCGTGAGCTTCTGGATGAGGAGGACCCAAATGAGACTACCCTTTCACCCCAGAGGGTATACTCTCAGGTGACGCAGACAATATCTTCAAAGAGCAGAGATTCTCAGGGACACATACTACTTAAGTTTATTAAAGAGGAGGGAGATGGTCCCGGCTTTAGGGAGCAATCACTGGATAAAGTATCTGAGATTTTGGAGAGATATGTTGAGCTTGGCTATATGCTTAAGGATATAACATTTCTGGTCAGGAAAAAAGAGGAGGTGAGAGAGGTAGTGGAGTTCCTCATTGAGAGAGGTTACCAGGTGATATCAGATGAGGCGCTATTTATCTCTTCCTCTGCAAGTGTAAGAAGAATCATTACGATACTCAAATATCTCAACTCTCCGGATGATGCTGTAAATAATGTTATAGCAAAACACTACGGAGTTGATATCAACTGTGCAGACCAGATTGCCCATCTTCCCCTTTACGAGTTGTGTGAAGAGTTGATTGCGATAATAAACAGAGAGGAACCTCTAGACGAAACCGATTCCGATTCACTCTCCGAATCTCTCTTTATGCACTCTTTTCTGGATCTGGTTCTTGATTACTCAAAGAGTTCAAAGGCAGATATCTCATCGTTTGTTCAGTGGTGGGAGGAGAGTGGTGTTCAAAAGAGCATTCCGGCTCCCGATGGACAAAATGCTCTAAGGGTAATGACAATTCACAAATCAAAGGGGTTGGGAATTCCTGTGGTCATAATACCATTTTTCAACATTAAGCTGGATTATGAGGGGAACCTAACTCCCATTTTATGGTGCGAAACCGATATAGAACCCTTTAACGCAATCCCTCTGTTGCCTGTAAAATATAAAAAGGGACTTGCAGACACCATCTTCTTCAAAGATTATCTTGCAGAGAGGAGAAGAGTACATATAGACAATTTAAACCTTGCCTATGTAGCATTCACAAGAGCAGAGAGGGAGTTGGTAATAATCTCAAAAGTTCCGCCTGAGAGGGGTGAAAACTCTGTATCTGCAATTATGTATAAACAGTTCTCCGGGGAGCTGGACCAAAATCTGGAGTTCAATAAGGGTGAATGGACAAGAGGGATTGGTAAAGTCGAGAACTTTGGTAATGAATACTCTGTGCCTGTTATGCTCACGCTTCCAATTGGAGAGAGACTCAAGATGTCGCTTAGGGGTGAGGAGTTTTTTAGCGAAAAAAGTAGCAGAGTTCACGGAATGGTGATGCACGAGATAATGGAGAGCGTAATTGAGGAGGGAGACCTAGAGATGTCGGTCAACAGTGCGGTTTCCAGGGGGGTTGTAGCTGCAGACCAGAGAGGGTATACCATTGAAATTATCTCCGGGATGATGGAACAGGTGAGAGATAGGCACTGGTTTGACGGCTCCTACAAGGTTTATAACGAGTTGGAGATTCTTGAACCGGGAGGCAATGTTAGCAGACCGGACAGAGTGCTTTTGGGGGCTGAGACATTTGTGATCGATTTTAAATTCGGAAAAAAGAGGGAGAGTTCACACATAAGGCAGGTTCAAAGATATATGGACCTTATGCGCAGAATGGGAAATGCCTATGTTAAGGGGTATGTCTGGTACCCACAGGAGGGTGAGATTATTGAGTTGATTTGAAGTAGAGCTCAAGATCCTCCGGGCTGACATCTTTTAGGAGTACAATTTTCTCTTTGTTAAGCAGATATAAAGATGGTGATGGCCGGGTATCATAAAGCTTATTTACAGATATAGCCATCTCTTTGTCGTGAGCAACCGTCCATCCGGAGCTGAACTTTCCTGCTGTATTAAACCATTTTGTAATATCCTCCCCGGTATAGATACCTATTTTGTTCAATCTTGCCCCCATCTTCCCGATAATCTCACTCTTGTTAATAAAGTCCAAAGCTTTTGAGCAGGCCTGGCAATCCGGGTCGTAGAACATCAAAAGAGTATAATCTCCCTTTGTTTTGCTCAGAGTCATCTCCTTCCCGGTAGTTGTGATGTATTCAAAATCCATAGCTTTGGTGCCCGGTCTGTTTTTAAGGGCAAGGGTAAGTTGAGATGAGTACCTCTCTCTGGATATCTCATCGATTTTACTACTCTCTGCAAGACTCTCCAGAATCCAGATGTAGGCAGTTTCATTTCGGATAATTGAGTTCGGGTCATATAGAGATGCCTCAACAATAGAGAGTAAATAGCTTTTTACACCCTCGTTGCCGTTTAGAACACTTGAGATAAATTTTTTAAGTGACTCCTTGGCTGTGCTTTCACTGCAGCGGTAAAGGTGTTGTATGTAGTTACTGTAATGAGCATTAAGTCTATCTGTTATAAGAATTATTGAGGAGTCCGTAAAGTCTGTACCATCCCAGAAATGTTTTGCAAGATATTCGGCTCTGGCTGCAGGTTCTGTTATGACCGCCGGAATCTCTGTCATTTTAAAAACGACCGGAGTTAACTCTTTTCTCTCCTGAGAGCTTTTGCAGGAAAACAAGGACAATAACACCAACAGAAGGGAAGAGATTATAGATATCTTATTTACCATAACAATGAGTTAGTTTGAGACAAATTTACAAAACTTGTTGGATAGTTATTTGTTATCTGCTATTATTATTTGGGGTTAATTACTATATTTATAAACAATATTTTTAAAATGGAACAGAGTCAAAACCGGAAATCGGACATTGGCCTTATAGGGCTTGCAGTTATGGGTGAGAATCTTGTTCTCAATATGGAGAGTAAGGGTTACAGAGTCTCGGTTTTTAACAGAACATCAAGCGTTACTCACAACTTTCTAAATTCAAGAGCTGCAGGAAAGAGCATTAAAGGGTATGATACTTTACCGGAGTTTATCGCATCACTTGAGAGTCCAAAAAGAGTAATGCTAATGGTGAGAGCCGGTAAAGCGGTAGATGATATTATTGAGCAGCTTATTCCGCTTCTCGATAGTGGAGATATAATTATCGATGGTGGAAACTCAAACCACTCAGATACCTCCCGCAGGGTTAAATATGCAAAGTCAAAATCGCTGCTTTATGTTGGAACCGGAGTATCCGGCGGAGAGGAGGGTGCACTCAAAGGACCCTCTATTATGCCCGGCGGCTCTCCTGCTGCCTGGCCACATATAAGCGACATTTTCCGCAATATTGCTGCAAAAGCAGAGGATGGCTCCCCTTGTTGTGAGTGGACAGGTGAGGGTGGAGCAGGCCATTTTGTAAAGATGGTTCATAACGGGATAGAGTATGGAGATATGCAGCTCATTGCTGAGGCATATTCGGTAATGAAAGATATGAGCGGTTATGATAACCCGACAATGGCCAATCTTTTTGAACAGTGGAACGGAGGTAAACTTCAGAGCTACCTTGTAGAGATAACCTATAAGATTCTAAAGTATAAAGAGAGAGATGGTGAATATCTGATTGATAAAATCTTGGATGCCGCCGGGCAGAAGGGTACTGGAAAGCTCTCCGTCTTTAACGCAATGGAGCTGGGGCTTCCTTTAAACCTTATCTCGACAGCTGTTTTTGAGAGATCACTCTCTTCCTTAAAGGATCTAAGGGTTGAGGCTTCAAAAATGTATGGCAGAGTGGCAGGGGAGTTTGAACCGGCCACACAGCAGGAGATTCACGACTCACTATATGCCTCCAAACTTGTCTCATACTCACAGGGGTTTGATCTGCTCTCCAAGGCCTCCGCGGAGTTCGGTTGGAATCTTAATCTGGCTGCAATTGCAAAGATTTGGAGGAACGGCTGTATTATCAGGTCCGGATTTCTAAACAAGATAGCAGATGCCTACACCAGGAATCCTAGGTTGAAAAACCTCCTGCTGGATGACTATTTTAGAGCAGAACTTTCCCAAACAGTTGTCTCGTGGCGCTCTCTAACTGCGAAAGCAGCACTGGCAGGGCTCTCTATCCCTGCATTTTCATCTGCACTCAACTACTTTTACTCTCTTACATCTGCCAAATCCCCTGCAAATATGATTCAGGCTCAGAGAGATTTCTTTGGAACTCATACATTTGAGCGGGTAGACAGAGATAGAGGCGAATTTTTTCACGAGAACTGGACAGGCGAGGGTGGAGATACAAGTTCCGGAGTATATAATGTTTAATAGAGGGAGAGAATAATGGATAGTCAGTTAGTAATTATATTCGGAGGATCCGGAGACCTCACTAAAAGAAAGCTCATACCCGCACTTTACAAATTGTATGAGAGAGGGGTTCTTAAAGAGGGATTTGCCATTCTTGGGGTAGGGAGGAGCATATTTTCGAATTTACAATTCAGGGAAGAGCTTATATCAGGTGGAGATTATAATGATATGAGTTTTTTCGATAATCTCTTCTATCTTTCAATGGATTCATCTAACCCGCAAGAATACAGTTTTTTAAAGGAGAGGTTAAGAGAATTTAAGAGTAGTAACTATCTCTTTTACCTGGCCACTCCTCCCTCAATGTACGAGATAATTCCTCAAAATCTCAAAATTGCAGGACTTAATCTTGAACATCCTAATGTTGAAGGAGTTAAGAGTGGTAGCAGAAGAGTAATTGTAGAGAAACCATTTGGGTACGACCTTGAGAGTGCTGTAAGGATGAACTCTGTTTTAAAAGATGTATTCAACGAAGAGCAGATATTTCGGATAGATCACTATCTGGGAAAGGAGACCGTACAGAATATTCTTGCCCTTAGATTTGCAAACAGCATATTCGAACCAATCTGGAACAGACACTACATAGACAGAGTAGAGATTACTGCAGTAGAGAATATGGGAATAGAGAACAGAGGTGGGTACTACGATGGTGTAGGAGCTCTTAGAGATATGGTTCAAAACCACCTTATACAGCTTCTTGCCCTTGTTGCAATGGAGCCGCCTATTCTATTTGCAGAGACGGAGTTCCGGGATGAGGTTGCTAAGGTTTATAAATCTCTCAAACCACTCTCAAATGAAGATATTCCACAAAGGGTCGTGAGAGGTCAGTATATTGAAGGAGAGAAGCGGGGAGAGATGGCAAAGGGTTACCGTCAGGAGAGAGGTGTAGCTAATGCATCTCACACAGAGACATTTTTGGCAATGAAGGTTAACATCTCTAACTGGAGGTGGGAGGGAGTACCGTTTTACATTAGAACAGGGAAACAGATGCCCACTAAGGTGACAGAGATTATTATACACTTTAAACAGACCCCACACAGGTTGTTCAGCTGCAGGGACAATTGTCCTGCACAGAATCAGCTTATATTAAGAATTCAACCGAACGAAGGGATGGTTCTTAAGTTTGATGTAAAGGTACCCGGGTGTGGCTTTAATGTTCAACAGGTGCCAATGGACTTTAGCTATGATAAACTGGCGCAGTTAACAGATGGTGATGCATACTCACGGCTGCTGGAGGAGTGCCTCAATGGCGACAGTACTCTCTTTACACGAAGTGATGCTGTTGAAGCCAGCTGGAGGTACTTCGATCCCGTACTCAGGTTTTGGAGAGAGAATCCCAACACCCCTCTTCACGGCTACCCTGCAGGAAGCTGGGGACCACTGGAGAGTGAAAAGATAATTGAGGTAGAGGGCAAATGGACAAACCCTTGTAAAAACCTTACAGATACGAATCTATACTGCGAGTTATAATATGGACAGAAGCAGTGAACTCACAATGCTTATGGCATCTTTGATTGAAGAGAAGCTACTGCATTACAGCTACTCATCTAAGCAGGATGCTCTCTTTTCATTGGCAATTTCCGGTGGTGGGTCACCGGCAAGACTATTCGAACTCTGGGCAACTGAGTGGGCAGAAAAGATCCCCTGGGAGAGAGTTGCTTTTTTTTGGGTAGATGAGAGGGCTGTTCCACCTGATGACCCTCAAAGTAATTATGGGATGGCTAAGAGACTCCTCTTTGACAGATTACCCATATCCGGTAATAATGTGTTCCGAATAGCCGGTGAGAGAGCCCCAGTAGATGAGGCGTCAAGGTACTCCTCTTTGGTAGAGAGCATTCTGCCTGTTAAAGACGGAATTCCTCTGTTTGACCTTATTATTCTTGGAGTAGGAGAAGATGGCCACACGGCCTCAATCTTTCCCGGTCAGGAGCATCTTTACCATCCGCAATGCTCCTACTCGACCAGTGTTAACCCGCACAACGGACAGAGTCGCATCACAATGACAGGCACCACAATACTAAACGCAAAAAAGAGTATCTTCTATCTAATGGGAGAGTCCAAAAAAGAGATTGTAAAATTAATCACATCCAACATAGGCAACAAAGAGTATCCGGCAGCATATTTTCTGAAGTTTCTCAAAGAGGAGTCTATATTCTGGGATGAAAGATGATTCTATTTATTTATATCTTTATAACCTAAAAAAAACATATGAGAAAACTATTTACCCTTCTGTTGGCACTTGCCGCTCTTAGCCTGTTGTATCCGCTCCCTGTAGCGGCTCAGGAGAATCTTAACTATCAGAAACCCCCTAAAGAGATTCTGGATCTTGTAGATTATGAGAGAGCCCCATCTGTGAGAATGGACTCGAAAAAAGAGTATATGATTCTCACCTACAGAGATACATACAACTCACTGGAGGCACTTAACCAGCAGGAGATGAGGCTTGCCGGCCTTAGAATAAATCCTGTAACCAACACTTCAACAGAAGTACAATATAGTAACAACATAAAGGTGAGAAAGCTTTCGCAAAGCGAGGAGATTCAGGTGAGCGGACTGCCCGTAAACCCACAGATAGCAAATATGCAACCTTCGCCGGACGAGAGGTATGTGGCTTTTACAATCACAACCCCCAAAGGGGTAGAGCTTTGGGTGCTGGATGTTTTTGCAGCAACTGCAAAGAGAATATCAGGGCCGATAATTAACTGTAATATAGACAACCCTATAAGTTGGCTCAAGGATAGCAAATCAATTCTTGCAAGGGTACTTCCATCCAACAGAGGTGAGATTTTGAACGAGAAGATGAATCTCCCTACAGGGCCGATAATCTCTGTTAGTGAAGGAAGAGAGTCTCAAAACAGAACATTTCAGGACTTGCTCAAGAATAGACAAGATGAACTCAATTTTGAGACTTTAGTAAGGTCCCAACTCTCTATCTTTAATATAGATTCAGGTGATAGTAAGGTTTTTATGAACGCTGCCCTGTATGCAGGAGAGAGTGTATCTCCGGACGGAAACTATGTAATGATCACAACCATCGAGAGGCCCTACTCATACATTGTTCCGATGAACAGATTCCCTCAAAAAACTATTGTCTACACAATTGACGGTAAATTTGTTAAGCAGGTAAATGATGTTCCTCTTACGGAGATTACCCTTAAAGGTAACTCAGCAACCAGAACAGGTAAACGATCTATGAACTGGCGTGCAGATAAACCGTCAACCTTAGTCTTTGTTGAGGCTCTGGACGGAGGAGATCCCTCAAAAGCTGCCGAGTTTAGAGACGAGCTTTTCCAGTGGGAGGCCCCTTTTGACACCGCGCCAAAATCTATTGCAAAGGTACCTCAGAGGTTTACCAGAATTTTTTGGGGAGATGATAGATATGCGATATTTGCAGATAGCTGGGGTGATACCAGAAACACAAAGTCCTACCTCTTTAACCCACAAGATCCATCGGTTAAACCTATTGTGATTTCGGACAGAAACAACCAGGATATATACTCAGATCCCGGAACCATATTCAATAAAAGGGGTGTTTACGGTACAAATGTTATGTCGATAGAGGGAGACAACATCTACCTTATAGGAGACGGATTCACAAAAGATGGTCAGTTCCCTTTTATTGATGAACTCAACCTTAAGACACTTTTAAAGAGAAGAGTCTATCAATCAAAATATACCGATAAGAAAGAGGATATTATCTCTATTGAGAATCTTAAGAAAGGGTTAATAATGGTGATGATTCAATCAAAAAATGAGTTCCCTAACTACTATATGAGAGATTTCAAAAGAAAGGGAGATAATCTTACACAGATTACATTCTTTAAGAACCCGTTCGAGAGCATTGCAAATGTTCACAAAGAGGTCATTAAATATATGAGAAATGACGGAGTTGAACTCTCAGGTACTCTGTATCTGCCTGTAGGTTATGATAAAGAGAAAAAGGAGAAGATGCCGCTGCTTATATGGGCATACCCAAGAGAGTTCAAGGATGTATCGTCTGCCAGCCAGAGCAATCAAAACCCGAATCTCTTTACAACACCATCTTATGGTTCATTTGTCTACTGGGTAACCAGAGGGTACGTAGTGCTTCACGATGCAGCATTCCCGATAATAGGTGAGGGGAAAACCGAGCCTAACGACACCTTTATTGAGCAGCTCATTGCCAATGCCCGGGCCGCCATAGATGCAGTTGACAGGCTTGGCTATATTGACAGAACTAAAGTTGCAATAGGGGGGCACTCATACGGAGCTTTTATGACTGCAAATCTTTTAACATACTGCGATCTGTTTGCCTGTGGCATTGCCAGAAGTGGTGCCTATAACCGCACACTTACCCCATTCGGCTTCCAGAGTGAGCAAAGAAATTACTGGGATGCGCCGGATGTTTATACCAGAATGTCTCCTTTTATGAACGCTTCCAGAATGAAGACCCCAATTTTGTTGGTTCACGGTGAGGCAGATAACAACCCTGGCACCTTTACTCTACAGACAGAGCGCTACTTCCAGGCGTTAAAGGGACTTGGAGCACCTGCCAGAATGGTAATCCTTCCTAAAGAGAGCCACAGTTATACAGCCAAGGAGAACATTCTGCATCTTTTATGGGAGCAGGATCAGTTCCTGGAGAAGCACCTTAAAGGAAAAAAATAGAGTTGGATCTCTATTTGACAACCAGCTTATTTGAGCTGCTATGCAGCACTTTTGTGAGCAGAGGTGTTACCCCTCTTTGATCCTTCACCGCTGCTCTAAAACTGTACTCACCTACAGAGGCATCAAATTTGAAGGAGAACTTTTTTATATGGTTATCTAAACTCCCCACAACAGGGGGCTGAGGCTGCAGAACTCTCTCTGCAACCTCAGTTCCGTTTTTAATAATATAGATAATGAGCTCCCTCTCTCCCCAGTTGTGGGCTATAAATACATACTCCATTTTCTCTATCATCCAGGAGCCGTTTATGTAGTTTATCTCGCCCTTCTCAACTGATCCCGGAAAGGTGAGATTTACGTATGGTTCATCCATATAGAGGAGATAGTTGTCGGATGGATTTTCGGAAAAAGCAAGGGCATTCCAGGTAGGATACTCTGCCTCTGCCTCTTTATTACAAGAGATTATCATTGCAGATGCCAGCAGAGAGATTGTCAGATAAAGGTTTAAATTTTTCATAATAGTTGTTTTAAATGTTAATTTATTATATATAGGGTGAGAGTGTTTCTCTATCACCACTTTATATGGTATAAGCTTGTATATACACTTCCCGGTATAACTGTATAGCTAAACGAACTTACACCATTAATAATCTGCATCTCGCTCAAAGGAGATGTGAAGCCGAATATTTGTGAAATTCCTCCGGTGTATATCCACGGTGTGTCGTTGTTGTTTGTGTTGTTTAACTTCAAAGTTGTTACACCTGAGGTATGAGTATCATTATAGAGGTACGAGTAGTTGACGCTTATGGTAACAAATGGTGATATTGAGTTTACAATAGACATATTTGAAGGTGGGCTCATATTTACCCTTGCATAAAGAATAATCACTGCACCGATTGTTTCGTCTGTATTCTGGTCGTAACTATAAATTTCATTAGTGTTTACATATACCGAAAGAGGAAGATATACACTCAATACACACTGAGCAATTACTCCGCTTAAAACATTTCTGGCAGTTATAACGGTAACACCAAAATCTTTTGCCACAATTAATCCACTGTTAATATCTATTGAAGCAACAGATTCGTCCGATGATATCCACTCAATGCTTTTATTGGTTGCATTAAGAGGATAGACGTTGGCAGAGAGTTGCCTGCTCTCACCTTTGTCAAGTTTTAATGAGGTGTGATTTAAAGAAATTGAAGTCACCGGGATATTTGGACTCTCCACTGTTAAAGTGCAGGTTGCCGAGTATCCTCCATCAGATGTGATGGCGGTGATAATGCAACTTCCGGGGTTATTTGATGTGATAACTCCTGCCGATACAGTTGCAATCGATGCGTTGGAGCTGCTCCATATTACTGTTTTATTTGTTGCGTTTGAGGGAAAAACATTGGCGATTAAAGTTGTCTGGTTGCCTCCACTTAAGAGAGTTACAGCGTTTCTATCCAGAGAAACGCCACTTACCGGAACAACAGGTGCAACTACATTCACAAGGCAACTGCGATTAATTCCATTTGCAGTTGCCCGGATTGTTGTAACGGAGGTGGTGTTTCCGGCAGTTACAACTCCTGCAGATGTTACAGAGGCTACAGAACTGTTGTCGCTGCTCCATACAGGAGTGGTTGTAGGTGATGTTTCGAATCCTATAGAGAGACTCTCCCCATATCTAAGTGTGATACTTGTTGAGTTTAGATTGAAGACCCTCTCTAATACTGTTATATAGCAGGTTGCAGAGTAGCCCCCTTGGGTAGTTGTTGCAACAATAGATCCATTTCCTGCGTTCACAGCTGTTACTCTGCCGGTTGCGTCTATTTGGGCTACACTGTTGTTGCCGGAATTCCAGATAACATCTTTAACGGATGCATTCAAGGGCAGAACCTGTGCAGCAACCAGATGGATGTCACCTTTGTAGAGGGTAAGTGAAGCCGGCGATATTGTAATTCCGGTAACAGCAATTTGGGGCGGAACATAAAGAAAATTAGCAGTGTAGTTTTGATTGCAGGTAACTGCACTTATAATGGGAGACCACCCTGTAAAGAGATAGTTTGGGTTTGGCTCTGCCAGCAAACAGGGTAAATCGCCGTGATTGTAGTATCCAGCTCCATATACGACTCCTCCAGTTTCAGGCGAAGCAGATGTTGATATCAGATATGACAAGTTTGTCAGATTACTCACATCTACTCTCCAGGAGCTCTCATTTATTGCAGATCCGGTAAATAGTATTGTCTCCTTATAGTGTGTCTCACGTACAACATCAAAGTTGTTTGTAGTGTTCTCTCCCAAAAAGCTCCGGTATTTTATCACTCCGGTTTTTGCAGGACTTGTGTAATTTGCGGTAATTTCCAAATATGTACAGATATTACTCTTATTTCCTGCATATTTCAATGATGGTATTGAGTTGCTGCCAATATCTCCCTGCATATTTTCAAACAGATATATTGCAGATGCAGTTTCGTGATTGAGCGGCTCCAGATTCGTAGATATATAGTCTCCATTAGTAACAATCTGAGAGAGTCCGGGAGAGTTATTGCCAAAAAGCTTCACAGATAGAGGTACATTCTTTAGTTGAATCTTTGTTATCTCGAGCGATACAGATTCGTTGAGCTGGTTCCTGTTAAAGCGCACAGTTACCTTTGCAATAACTCTCTTCAACAATATAGAGACAGAGTTTTGATTCTCCGTTATGTTTACTTTTGCAAAACCGGTAAATAACGCTCCAAATGTCTGAGAGTGCATTGTAGATGTTTTTGCACTCCAAAGAGAGTCGATTTTGGTGTAATATGATTTATCTACTTCGCCACTATTAGCAATCACGGCTACAGTAATCTCACCCATCGGTACATCTATATCTATATTACCACTATTTGCTGAGTAACAGTGAAATATCTTCTCTCCCGATGAGTCATACACCAAAACATTGTAATTAGAGATTATATCGTTTATATTCAGTGTTTTTGTCTGTAAGGTATAGGCTTTACTGATTTCAATTCTAACCTTTCTTACCCCGGTAGCAACCCTACTGTCGACCCTCACACCACCTTCCTCTGTTATGCTCTCTGAGCTCTCCTTGCTGCACGAGAGCAATAAAAACAGAACCAAAGAGAGTATTAACCGACACTTGATAACTCCTTTCATCTAAATAGTTCGTTATTGAGGTTATATTTTTTTATTAAGAATGAGATTTCAGGATCTAAAGCCCCTCTGTAAGCCATAGCGATATTCAACTCGACCGAACGTAAAAAGAGATTTACTGCACTCTCTTCATCCCCTCTTCTTGACGCCACGATTGCCTTTAGATACAAAACACTGGCACTCTCTTTAAGGGATGAGAGTATCTCTGATGCTGAGAAATCTTTACCCAAAGAGAGGTATGCTATCGCACTGTTGATATCTCTGTAATCTTTAAGAATATCAACTGCTCTTGCATACTCCCTTCTCTCCAGATGAGCCATACCTCGCTTATAGAGAGTATCCTCCACATTTGTATGAACTGTATCCCTCACCATATTCTTTCGGGAGAGATAAAATGTGAAGGAGACCCTTCTCAGAGCAGGGTAGAGTCTCTCTTTTATATATCTGTAATCCTCTTTGTGCAGCGAGATTTTAGCCTCACGTATATCGGGATCTTCAATTGTAAGGAGCTTAACAAGTGAACTCTTATCTTTAAAGTTTCTCTCCGCTATAATAAGCTCTCTAAGCCCATTCCAATCTTCTGCTACACTTACCCGTCTTACATTAGGGGCACTTCCGGAATCCATATTAAGAGACTCTATACTCCCTTTGAAGTATTGATAAACCGACTCTCCTCGTTGTTTTGATAGGAGTTCGTTAAGCCTGTAGGAGCCCTCAGGAGAGGAGAAAGCGGTAATAATTACAGAGTCTGTGTTATAGAGTTTATTTTGGTAAACATTAGATATATAGTCTTTTAGCCTTGATAGGTGAAGCTGGTTACTCTCCATCTCCGGCTCAATCTCTGTGCTGTTTACTCTAAAATTTACCTTTATGTCGAAGCTCTCTATGACCCTTCTCTCCACCACTTTACTAATATATCTTTTAGTGTTATCGGTGAAATTGATCATTGATGAAATATAGTAGTTCAAAGTATCTGAACAGGGGAGTATTAGAGAACTGCCCCAGAGACTCCTCACCTCCCCGCAGATATTCAGCGAGATTTTTTTTGAACTCTCAGATGTATTTAGCTCCTGGGAGTAGTGGTATGCAAAGTCCCCATTTACCATTTTTATAACCGAATCAAGACGTGAGTTCTTAATATATGGGTGTTTAACATACTTCAAAAAGAGTCTCTCTCTCTCCTCCTTTTTACGATTGTTTCTATCAATGAGCCACTCCTTAAGGTAATGCTCCAGGATCTTTTTTTCGCTAATTCCGAAACGAGTTGTTATTGAGTCATTTTCGATGCCGGAAATTAGCTTTGACACAGGAAGATGCCTATCCAGAAAAATAGCAAGATTTGGAAGGTCTGTAAAGGCCTCCATAAAGTCGGCATCATCCGGAATAATGGTTCTCAGGAATCTCTCATATCTCTTGTAACCCTTAACCTGAGATCGTTTAAATCCATATCCGGTAAGGACTAACTTTTCTAGATGTATTGTATCAGCTCCTCTTGTTAGTATTGGCAGAAGTGTTGTCTGCCACTCGCTCTTCTGTAGAGATTCCGGCACTCTTATTATAAAGTCGAGCCTTACCACTCCGCCTCTCTCCGAGATGTTGAGTGATTTGGCAGATACATAAATCTCGTTAAGATGTCTTAACCTCACCATCTCTCCACTTTGGGGGTCCTTAACAGCCTCATTTATGATTATCTCTCTACCGTCAGAACCTTTATATGTAAACGATTTTGAGTTATTGGAGCTTCTATGGTCAAGATTATAGCTCTCGTCAGAGTAAATTGCGTGAGAGATTGTTGGAACAACTCTCTCTCTCTTTATTTTATAGAGAGATGGCGTACAAGATGTCGTAAAAGACAGAATTATCAAAGAGAGAGTGCCCCTGTTCATTTTGATTATTTATAGAATATAGACAAAAGAGATATTGGCCTTAGATGGAGCTAACCTTACAGCAGATATAGTGTTAAGATATTCGCCACACAGTTTATTGACGAACAGGTCATAATTTGTGTAAAAGAGACCTCCACCCAGCTCAATTTCAATGTTCCATCTCCTGGTTAGCATCCTGCTATAGCCAGTACAAACCGATATTCCGGCCGCATATCCATCGTGCCTGAAGCTGTAGATTCCGGCGTTGAATCTTGTGTATGTTGCGTATGTTCCGGCAAAAAAACCTGAATAGACGTGCCAGAACCACCACCTGGCTCCTGGTTGTAAAGCAAAGACTTTCAGCTTTATGTTCTCTTTAAATCTAAAAGGAGCCCACATCAGTGGCAGATGAAGCGATACCTTGTCTGAGATTGCGCCGGATGCCTCAAAGTTTAAAGCCCCAAGAGCCGATGCAGAGAGGCTCGACGCAATAGTGAAGCTTTGTGCGCGACACTTTGCAGAGATTAGACCAAAGGCCAAAATAGTGTAGAGAATCTTTAATTTATTCATATAACTCTATGTTAGTTAAAGATTTATCCTCCCACTCAACTGTAACCGCTCCAAAAAATACTACAGATGTACTGCTTACTCTGGCAGTGAAGTGATATGAATTACCTGCCATAAACCCACCCTTGGGAGAGGGAATGACTCCTCTATTAATTTGAGAATCAACGCTTTTTCCTGAGAGCGACGCTTTAATCTCTACTTCAAAAGGGATTGATATACCGCTTTTTAGTGGCAGTATTATCTCTTGTGCACTTCTGTTATATACCTTCATCGGAATAGACACAATATCCACTCTCTCTGCAAGCGAGATCTCACCTGTCGAGAGAGCCATTCTAGCTCCCTCTTGGGGAGCATTGATAGATACCCTTTTGATAATAAGATCTCTCACCCCCTCACCCTCTGTAAATGTCACAACTACCCTTGCTGCCCTATGTGAAAAAATAAGATATACATTGGTATTTGTGTTGACCTTTGTCCCTCTGCCACTGCTCCAAAGGTAATCTACACCATTTTTAAGCGGCGCGGATACCCCCCTCTCGATCTCAATACCCATTAGGGAACTGCTATTTGCAGATACAGAGTAAAAATCATAGACTCCGGCAGGAACAAAAAGGTATTTACTGCTACTTATACTTAGATTGCCAAATATATCCGAGACTGCAATAATAGGGGTTCCCGGAAAAGATGGATATACTGCAGGATTTTCACCACTGGAAAATGCGAATATTGAGGTCATTATCCCGGCTCCAAAGGCAGAGCTGCTCCCTTTTGTCTCTTCACCTGTTTCATAGTCACCTCTAAATGACACAAGCAGAGCTGTGGAATCTTTTGCTGAGCGTGAATCACACCCGCAACACCTCTCCTTAATACAGGAGAGGTGTAGTGATGTAAAAAAGAGAGCTATCCAAAATAGTTTTCCTGAGATCATAACTACTGTTCTGTGAGAGTAACTCCAGTAATAGTCTGTGTAGTCCAATCCTCTACAGTGCTGCCGGTAAATGTGAGTGCTGTTGCAGATATTGTGAGATTAATTGTGTAGTATGTTCCTGCAGCGTATGCCCTGGCAGGGACAACTCCGGAGTATACCTTTGCGGTCTGTGATACTCCTCCGATGGTTGCATTTACTGTAACCTCAATGTCCAGTATTTGTGAAGCCATAGGCAGCATTATGTAACTCCCCTTTGAAGCAGTCAGACTCATAGCCGTAAGGGCGTCTTTATCTGAAGCAGGAGCAATCACACCGTTAGAGAGAGTCATCTTGGACGAAGCATCTGCCTTTGTTGGGGTGAACCTTATTGATGTTACACTCATTGAAGAGACTCCTGTGCCCGCAGCAATATTCACCTCTACACCAACAGCTTTATGGGTGTAGGCGAAGATAACCGAGCCTCCTTGAGCCACCGACGCGTGTTTGGCCCAAATGTAATCTCTCTGGTTAACAAGCTGACCGGATACTCCGGATGTAAAAGTAAGTCCGGCCGGAGTGTTGCTATTAATTGAGACTGAGTAAAAGTCGTAGCTCCCTTTTGGCAAGAATAGCGGACTCTCCGGTGTTAATGCTCCTGTTCCGCTTCCTGTTGCCTCGAGTGGTGTTCCGGCAATCGGAGTGGCAGAGGTGAGATTCGCTCCTGCGTTATAACCGAATATTGTGGATTTGTTCCCTGATGGGAACGGTATTGGTGCTTTTGTTAATGGTTCCAAATTATAAGAGGCAGAGAACCTCATCTCTGACTCAACTTTTGAAATCTCCCCTTTTTCACACGATTGCATTCCGAATACAATCAGGCACACAGCTGCTACAATCTTCTTCATCATAATAATAGTTTAGTTAGTTGTTAATAAGTTTTTATAATAGAGGTATCTCTTCGATACAATCATTATCGAACCAGTCTCTTACCGAGGTGGAGAGATAGTTTATCTCATATGGTGTAACATCAAAAGTGAATCTGTAGACTTTCCCTTGGTTTATATCCAATTTCAGAAATAGCCTGGTCTGCATCATAATGGTTTGATCACTCTCTCTATCTTTATCTACACCTACCGGGCATAGCCTAAAGCGAAAATTGAGATAGCACCCTCCTAAAAATGGAACGCAGTAATACTTAAATATTTCGGAGATCTCACTAAAAAGAAAGTAGTCATAGTATTCGGTTATTGTTTGTGAGTAGTTGCAACTACCGCTCTCTGTGTTGAGAAATATGCCTCTGTCGTCCGGAGCGCTCATTTCTACATCATATACCTGGTATTGATCCTTGTATTTTGGATCCAAATTACATTTTACCTCTATCAGAGAGTTTGAGAGAACAAATGTCAACAATACCCTGTTCTCTCCCTGCTTCGATACACGTTCTATAGTATCTGCCATTACGTGAAGCTCTTGGTTTTTTATTTTTACCATCTTATTATCGTATTGAATTGGTCCTTTTGTCAGGAACGCTTTAAAATTGTAAACCCCGGGAAAGAGTCTCAATGGCCTCTCCTGTTTCAGAAGAGAATCTCCCGGAGCTCTTGTTAAGCTGCATATTCCGCTTGAGCTACTCTCTCTCTCTACCGAATTATATATCACAATTGCACTCATAGCTGTCTTTTTCTCCACTCCACTCCTCTCATAGAGGGTTATCCGATACTTCCCATAATCCGGACACATAGAGTAATTCTCTTTTATGCACGAACTTGCGCTTAATACCAAAGTAAAAGTAAAGGTCAAAAGAGTAGGGAGAATTGTTTTATTCATTTTGAGGAGATGATAGTTTAACGGTTGTATATTACCAGGTTGTTTTTTAATCTCCACTCAGATACAGTTGTTGTTACAGCAGCAATCTTGTCACTAACTATCACAAGCTCTATCTTGTAGGAGTTACCCGAAGTAAATTCAATTTCAAGTACAGCACTATATTTTTTCTCTGTTACGTTTAATCCGTTTATCGTTGCGTCCACCTCTATCTCTAGGTAAGTTGAACCCTTTTTTGGTACAATAATAACAGAACGCTCACTGCCACTCCCGGTGAGCGATATAAGAGAGCCGGAAGCATTTGAACTATTTATTATACCCTGTGATAGATTCATATATATTGAGTCTGTTTTGGGAGCGCTTAGCTTCATATCTCTTATTATCAGATTTTTAATAGAGGAGTCTGCTTTAACTTTAAGGGTGACAAGAGAAGCGAGACGTCTATAATTGAATACAATAACTTTGTTCCCGTTTATTATTGTATTTTTTTGAGCAGCCCAAAGGTAGTCCCTGCCATTCTCCAACTCTGTTGAGAGGCCGTTTTCAAAAACCAGCGAAGGGTCTTGACTATTATTGAGAGAGACTGAGTAGATATCGTAGCACCCTTTCACAAGTGCAATACTATTTTGAGGCACCAGCTCACCATTTGCAACTCCCGTAGCTATTACAGGTGTTCCCCCAAAGTATCCGCAAATAGAATCAGCCTCAAAAACCAAAATTGAAGATTTGTTTCCGGTTGTAAATGGTATCTGACCCTTTGTTATAGGACCGCCATAGGAGAGAAATTTAAGGTAATGCTCCTTAGGTGAGTTGTCACCCGGTTTAATGCAGGATAAAGGAACAATTAAACCTGTCAAGAGAAAAGAGACAAACTTTTTCATATCACACTGCACATTTATAGTTAACCGCCCGTTGCTTTCTTTATACAAATGTAAATAGTGTTATGTGAGTTTAATTGGCTGGAATTATGATTTATATAATCCTGTATAAAGATTGTTTATTTCTAAATATTTTTTCTTTTCTGCTCAGTCAGAGCTATTTTTTTTTAACTTTGGCACCTAATTTTCACACACATTTTACGATGTTAAATATTAAATTGCTCAGAGAGAATCCCTCATTTGTTATTGAGAGGCTTGCGGTTAAGAATTTTGATGCGGCAACTATTATTACTAAAACTGCAGAGTTGGATGTTAAAAGAAGAAATGCCCAAACAGAGGCAGATTCGCTTCTGGCAAGCCAAAACTCAATAGCCAAGGAGATTGGGGCGCTTATGAAGGATGGGAATAAGGAGCAGGCAGAGAGTGCAAAGAGCAGAGTTGCTCAGCTAAAAGAGAGTTCAAAGAGTATCGAGATAAAGATGGATGAGTATGCAAAAGAGCTTAACGAACTTCTGCTCTTGCTTCCAAATTTGCCACACTCATCTGTCCCTTCGGGCAAGACTCCCGAGGACAACGTTATAGTGAGAGAGGGGGGAGAGATTCCTTCTCTTAAAGCAGCACTTCCTCACTGGGAGATTGCAAAAAAATATGATATAATTGATTTTGACCTAGGGGTAAAGCTCACAGGAGCTGGATTCCCGGTTTATAAGGGAAAAGGGGCAAAAATCCAGCGTGCACTCATTGAATTTTTTCTGGATAAAAACATAGAGGCCGGTTACACAGAGGTTATGCCTCCCCTTATGGTTAATGAGGCTTCCGGCTACGGAACAGGTCAGCTTCCGGATAAAGGTGAACAGATGTATCACGTCGGGCTTGATAACATCTACCTGATTCCTACTGCAGAGGTTCCTGTTACAAACATATTCAGAGATGTTATACTAACTGCAAGCGAGCTCCCTACAAAGGTTACTGCCTATACACCTTGCTTTAGAAGGGAGGCTGGCTCCTACGGTAAAGATGTGAGAGGGTTAAACAGACTCCACCAGTTCGATAAAGTAGAGATTGTACAGATATCTCATCCGGATAACTCCTACAATGCTTTGGAGGAGATGGTAAGTCACGTGGAGATGATTGTAAAATCTCTTGGACTCCCTTACAGAATTTTAAGGCTATGCGGAGGGGATATGAGCTTTACATCTGCGTTAACCTATGATTTTGAGGTCTACTCGGCTGCACAACAGAGGTGGTTGGAGGTAAGCTCTGTATCCAATTTCGAGACATTTCAGGCCAATAGGCTTAAATTGAGATATAAAGATGAAAACGGGAAACCTCAGCTTGCACATACCCTTAACGGAAGCTCCCTTGCGCTGCCAAGAATACTTGCCGCTATACTGGAGAACTATCAGCAGGAGAGTTCAATTCTTATTCCGGAGGTTCTTAGACCTTACACAGGATTCGACTATATTGACTAAAATCATATAATGGTTCCGGATAAAGTTATATTGGGAATTGACCCCGGAACTCAGGTTTTGGGCTGGGGTGTCATCAGTGTTATTGATGGAAAGGCGGGTTATATCTCTATGGGAATAACAAATCTTAAAAAGGAGAGCGATCACTTCGCAAAGCTATCTGCAATATTTAAGGAGGTGAGCACCCTTATAGATAGATTCTCTCCCGATGAACTTGCTATTGAGGCACCATTTTTCGGGAAAAATATACAATCTATGCTCAAACTCGGAAGAGCACAAGGTGCTGCCATTGCTGCCGCACTAAATAAAAATATGAGTGTATGTGAATATGCCCCAAGAAAAGTTAAAATGTCAATAACCGGTAAAGGTGCTGCATCCAAAGAGCAGGTCGCAGCAATAGTAACAAAGATTTTAGCGGTTGACCATCAGCCGGAATATCTGGATGCTACTGATGGACTGGCTGTTGCATTGTGCCATTTTCTAAGCAGCTCGGTTCCCACAGCCGTAAATACAAAAACAAAGAGAGGCACATCTAAGGGAGATTGGGGCGCTTTTGTAAAGAGTAATCCAGGGAGAGTAAAATAATCCTGATATTTTTTAAAACTAATTTAACCTTTGACTGTTTCGATAGTCAAAGTATTGTTTTTGACAATAACACAAACCGAAATAAATTTTTATAATGAAATATATCAAGATTACACTACTGACCATTACTGCTCTTTTATTTATGAATGGTTTAATTTACGGACAAACAAGAGATTATAGATTGAGGGGAACTCTTATAGATAGTATCCGAAACGAATTTGTAGAATTTGCAACCATAGCAATCATACCAAAGGGCTCTGAAACCCCGTCCAAATATGTTCTGTCGGACTCTAAGGGTAAGTTTGAGATAGCGGCACCCACTGCAGGAGAGTACACTCTAAAAATCGAGTTTATGGGGTACAGACCTGTAGAGAGGAGCATTGCAATAGGATCTCAAAGAGTTGTTGAGATGGGTAACATAAGTATGCTTGAGCAGATTAACACTCTTGAGTCGGCTGTTGTTTCTGCTTTGGGAAACCCGGTTATCGTTAAAAAAGATACAATAGAGTACAATGCATCATCCTTTAAAACTACCGACACCGATATGCTTGAAGAACTCTTAAAGAAGTTGCCCGGTGTTGAGATAGATAAAGATGGAAAGATTACAGCTAACGGCAAAGAGATTAACAAAATAATGATCGACGGAAAGGCATTTTTCTTAAATGACCCCTCAATCGCGACAAAAAATCTTCCTGCAAACATCATTGACAAAGTAAGAGTAGTAGAAAGAAAGTCAGATCAGTCCCGTTTTACAGGCATTGACGACGGCAACGAGGAGACAGTAATAGATCTGGCAATCAGGCCTGGTATGATGAATGGCTGGTTTGGTAATGCAACCGGAGGATACGGCTCAAATGAGAGGTATCAGACAGCCGGTATGGTCAGTAATTTTAAAACCGGCAGCCAGTTAAGTGTAATACTAAATGGTAACAACACCAATAACCGTGCATTCACAGATATGGCCGGAGATATGATGAGAGGAATGAGAGGCGGTGGCGGAGGAGGCAGTTTTGGTGGTGGAGGAAGAATAAGGGTAGGGGGTAGTACTATCAATTTAGGCGGCAGCGGTATCACCACCTCCTGGATGGCAGGTGTAAATGCTAATAAAGAGTTCAATGATGGTAAGCTTAAGGTTGGAAGCAACTACTTCTATGGAAATACAAATACTCTGTCTGAGGGATCGAGAGTGAGGCAGAACTTTTTGCCGGATAGCACCTTCTTTAACAGAGATTATACTTTATCTCAAAACATATCCGATAACCACAGGGTGGCTCTTGAAGTAGAGTGGGCCCCATCGGAGAGAACTTCATTTATATTCAGGCCGAATGCAAGTATTGGTAAGGGTTCTTTCAACGATACCAGAGAGTTCTCTACAGACGGTCTCAATGGAGCAAAGATCAATGACGGTTTTAGTACTACCAAAGGAGATAACAACTCGCAAAGCACAGAGGGAGAACTTCTCTATCGTCAGAGATTGGGTAAACCGGGAAGAACCTTCTCAATAAATTTCAACTACTCTTACTCAAATAATGAGATAGATGGTTTAAATGAATCCGAAACCAATATCTATGGAAATAAACCCTCTGTAGACATTGTAAAACAGCAGTACGATCAGATTAGTCTGGCATATTCGCTGGGCGCAAGGGCATCATATACAGAGCCGCTGGGTAAGAATTTCTTTATGGAGCTGGCTTACAGATATACATATAGAATAAATAATTCGGAGAAAAACGCCTATAATTACAATAGCCTCACAGATAAATTTGACATCAGAGATGAAGATTACTCCAACAATTTCGAAAATAAGTTCATCAACCAACAGGCTGAGGTTAATCTTCGGAAAAATGAGGAGAAATATAATTATACAATAGGTTTCAATGCTCAGCCATCATATACCGAGAGTATCGGCGGAGAGAGAGATATCAAAAGAAGCATTGTTAACTATTCCCCATCTGCTTCATATGAGTACAAGTTCAATGAGATGAGCAACATAAGGATAAGATTTAGAGGAAATACAAATCAACCTTCTATCAACCAGCTACAACCGGTAAGGGACAACTCAAACCCACTCTATATTCCGATAGGTAACCCGGATCTTCTTCCCGAGTTTAACAGCAGATTATCCCTTGAGTACGGCAACACAAAGAGAGAGACATTCCGCTCTCTAAGGCTTTGGCTTGAGGGTAACTATACAATGGATAAGATTGTTAATATGACCTGGTACGAAAACGGAGGTATCCAAAAGAGTATGCCTGTTAATGAGAATGGTGTATGGTCAATTTCCAATAACCTTATGTACAATACACCAATTAAGAAATCTAAATTTTCAATATCAACAAATACAAGAGTAGCCCTCAATAAAGGGATCAACTACTCTAATACCCTTAGAAACAAGACAACCAGCCTTTCTCTAAGCGAGATGTTAAAGCTTACATACAGAAGCGAAAAGCTTGAAGTGGGAGCAGGCGGAAGAGCATCATACTCTTATGCCTGGTATACAATAGAGGGAAATATGAAACCGGCAACCTGGACAAACTCTGTCAATGCAAATATTAACTGGACACTTCCTGCAGGATTTAATCTTGTGAGTGACTATAACTATACATTCTACATAGGATTCGGTGACGGCAATAATCAGCCTACACACGTTTGGAACGCAGAGGCTTCGAAGCAGATGCTCAAAAAGATGGCAACACTTAAGTTTAAGGTATTCGATATCCTAAACCAATCCAGAAATATGTACAGAAATACAACCGACAACTATATAGAGGATATTCAAAACAACACACTCCAGCAATACTTTATGGTTAGTTTTACTATCAGATTCGGCTCTTTCGGAGACATCAACAGAGGCGGACACGATGGTCATAGGGGATTCCCTGGTGGCGGTGGCTTCCCGGGAGGCGGAGGCTTTGGTGGAAGAAGATTCTAAATTACCGAGTTGATTAAAATCAAAAAAGGGTGACCAAACAATTGGCCACCCCTTTTTATTGTCAATCATTACAATCAAAGATGTAATTGCACACCGTTGAACTCTCTCTCCTGTATTCAAGAAATTTTATAATTTCTTGTTAAATAGGTCAATAGCAACATAAATCGGTCTCAGCAAAGGAAAACATTGGCTCCCGAAGAGGGAGGGGACCCAACGCAGTTGGGGAGGATTTTCCGTGCTGAGACCGATTTATGTTATTGACAGTAAAATAGATAATTACATCTCTGTTCTGCTATTGTAAAATGTCCGCCACTTCTCGATTACACCGGAGAAATCTGCAGGAATCTCATTTTCAAACAACATATCTGCTTTTGTTCTAGGGTGAACAAAACCTAAGGTTTTTGCGTGGAGAGCGTGACGGGGCATCATCTCAAAGCAGTTCTCGACAAATTTCTTGTACTTGTTATACACCGTACCCTTGAGAATCTTATCTCCCCCGTAACGATCGTCATTAAAGAGAGGGTGACCAAGATAGTCCATATGGACTCTTATCTGGTGTGTCCGCCCTGTCTCCAGCACACACTCAATGAGAGTTGTGTACCCAAAGCGCTCTATAACACTATAGTGTGTAATCGCGTGTTTACCTGTTGAGCCATCCGGAAAGACCCTGAAGCGCATTCTTTCGTTAGGGTCTCTCCCCACGTGTCCGGTAATTGTTCCGGAGTCCTGTTTCAAGTTACCCCATACAAGAGCAATATATTTCCTCTGAATTGTATGGTCGAAAAATTGTTTTGCAAGCGCAAGCTGAGACTCGTCATTCTTGGCTACCAGAAGGAGTCCTGAGGTGTTTTTATCTATTCTGTGAACCAGAATACCCATCCGCTCATCTTCTGCATCTACGGGCTGTGTAATGCCCAGATGATATGCCAGCGCATTTATAAGAGTTCCCGAAAAGTGTCCGTGACCGGGATGCACCACAAGCCCTGCAGGTTTATTAACCAATAACAGGTCTTCGTCTTCATATGGGATCTCAAGAGGGATGTTCTCCGGTTTGAGTTCAAAACCTCTTCTTTGGTAGGGCAGAACCAGAGTTACCACATCAAGTGCTTTTACGATATGATTTGCCTTTACCACCTTCCCGTTTACAAGTACATACCCTGCAGCTATTGCAAGCTGCACACGGTGACGAGAGGTCTTCTCCATTCTGTTGGTTATGAATTTGTCTACCCTCAAAGAGCTCTGCCCCTTATCTGATACAAAGCGATAGTGTTCAAAGGAGGCTTCACTCTCATCCTCTACAGCCTCTTCCAGGTCAATATCTAACTCTGAATCTATATCTGAATCCGGAATTAACTTCGGAATTTCAGCCTGCTTTTCATTTTGCTCTTTGGTTTCTCTTTTAGAATTTTTCTTTTCCGGCATTTTTATTATCTCTTTTTCTGGGCCTCTATCTTAGATTTATCTATACTTAATACGAGCTCTACCCTGCTGCCCAGCATATGGGTAAGAGTCTCTGTTGGTTCCGGAAATTGCTTTATTACAAAGCTTGAAATTGTATCTGAATAGTTTTTAACAGACTCATCAAAAGTAAGACGGCCTAAATTTAGGGAGTTATCAATTATAATATCCCTTGCTGTTACGAGAGAGAACCCTACAAGTGAAGGAATTGATGTCATATTGTTATCCTGACTCATTCCAAGTTCCAGATCTATTTCGCTCTCTGTCTCCACCAATGTGCCTGTAGGAACGAAAGCTCCATTCATCCTTTGTGAGAGCACATTATTGGTAGCCATATCATTAACATAGATAAGCCTCCCTACATTTAGTTGCTTAGCAGTAAGCTCTGCTTTTGCCTGACGCAGAGAGAAGCCGATAATTGAGGGCATACTCACCTTTTTCGGCTGGATAGAGTTTATTGTAAGAAGAATACGCCTATTCTTCTTTACCAGACTACCAGGAGTTGGATTTTGACGGAAGATTACGCCTCTTCCCATTCGGGGAAGAAACACAGAGTCTGTAACATCTAACCTTAAACTCTCCCTGTTTGCCAAAGATTGCGCATCTGCAATGGTCATACCCGAAAAATCGGGAACCTCAAGCTCCTGGTTGTGTCTTGTTATAAATTTGAGAAATAGAATCGTTATTATAAGTATAACAACAGCAACTGTTGCAGCCAGAATCAGATTCTTAATAATCCAGTTATCCTTTTTCATTTGAGAACTATTTGATGTAAAAGTACTATTATTTTTTCACTTCGTTGTAAAAGCTGTCTCTCTCTGCTGCCTGGTATCCGCAAGCGGCCGCAATACTCTCCAGATCCCCGGCACTCATATATGGGCTTCTCTCCTGAGCTCCGGCCATACTATATATCTTTGTACTATTATTCACTGTGCCGTCAATATCGTCGGCTCCATAGAGTAGGGTAAGCTGACACAACTCTCTGCCCAGCATTGGCCAGTAGGATTTTATATGGGGGATGTTATCCAGCACAACTCTGGAAATTGCAAAAGTTTTGAGAATCTCTATAATATCAATTTCGCCAAGATGTGACATTGGGTTGTTTGCAGATTTAAACAACAGCGGGATAAATGCGTCAAAACCACCTGTAGAATCCTGTAGATCTCTCAGCGCTATGAGATGCTCTATACGGTTCTCCCTGCTCTCAATGTGGCCAAAAAGCATCGTGGCATTACTTCTTAGTCCAAGTTTATGGGCTGCCCTGTGGATATCTAACCACCGTCCTGCATCGGCTTTATCGGGGCAGATTGCTTTTCTTATCTCAGGATCGAAAATCTCTGCACCACCTCCCGGAAGTGCCGAGACACCTTTTTTTTTAAGCTCAGAGAGTACCTCTTCTGGCGATTTCCCGGAGCTCCTGCACATATCGTCTATCTCCACTGCGGAGAATGCTTTAATTGTAACCTCAGAAGGGAGTTCGCTTCGAATGATATCTATAACATTGTAATAGTAGGAGATATCTTTTTTTGGATGAACACTCCCAACCACGTGAACTTCGGTCATTCCGGGTTCATATTTGGTGCTGCAGTGCTCTCTAATCTCATTTGACTCCATTGTCCACGCACCTGGGTCGGAGTCGTTCTCTCTGCGGTAAGAGCAGAAACTACATCTGTGAATGCACACATTACTAGGTTCTAGGTGAAAATTTCTGTTATACCATACTCTCTTACCGTTAATCTCCTCTCGAATAGAGGTAGCAAGAAGAGAGAGAACATTCATATCCTGCTCCTCATATAGTGAAAGCGCCTGGCGGGCATTAACTCTCTTTCTCATTTTTTTTGTCAAATATAATATAAAGGATAACAAAAAAAGACGCTTAGAGCGTCTTTATTTACTGAATATTCACTATTTCTGTTTTAGAAACGATCTTCAGATGATACTGTAAGTTTCTTACGTCCGCGGCGGCGGCGTGCAGCAAGTACTCTGCGACCGTTAGGTGTAGACATACGCTCACGGAAGCCGTGTTTGTTGCGACGCTTGCGTTGTGATGGTTGGAAAGTGCGTTTCATAATGTGTATGCTGAATTTGTTATAATTCTTGAAAGGGAGTGCAAAGATAAATAAAATGTTTTTATTAGCAAATATTTATCTTATCGTTTGATAAAAATAACACTTTTTTCCTCAAACCAACTCTCTTCAAACCAGGATTTGATCTCAGTTTTTGAGAAACACTCCATTTTAATCTTCATCTTCTCTGCTGCAAGCGTCATCTCCTCATTCACCGAACCCCCCTTTAGATAGATGATACCTCGTGGGGTACCCTCCAGGTTTCCTGGTTTAATTTTTCTCCATACCCAGGGCAGAAAAGTGGAGAGGTCAGTCACAGCTCTTGAGACAACAAAATCGAATTGTTCGTCAATCTCCTCTGCACGAATCTGCTTTGCATATACATTTTCAAGCGAAAGGGCATCTGTAATCTCATTTACTACCCCTATCTTCTTTAGGATTGAGTCACAAAGATAGAAATGGCATTGTGGGAAGAGAATAGCCAATGGTATTCCGGGAAATCCTCCACCAGTACCTACATCCAGAATTTTGGCTCCGGCCGGAAAATTCAGACGCTTAGCAATGGAGAGAGAGTGCAAAACGTGGTGCAGATAGAGGTTATCTATATCCTTCCTCGAGATAACATTTATCTTTTGATTCCAATCTCTATAAAGAGGGCCCAGAGATGTAATCTTTTCTCTTTGAGATTGGCTAAGATTCGGAAAATATTTGAAAATCAGTTCTTCCATATGTCATTTAATATTTTTTTGGACCTACTTACCCTGGTTTTTACTGTACTTAGAGGTAGGTTTAACTCTTTGGAGATCTCCTCAAGAGGGTACTCCTGGATGAACCTCAACTCTGCAATTTTTCTATAAATAGGAGGGAGATTCTGAATGGACTTTATTAGGTTCTCAATTGCCTGCGCATTAATCATACTCTCTTCCGGGCTAGGTACTGTGCTGCTTATCCCCCTGGAGCTATCATCTCTTTGAATATCTGTTAGCTGTGCAGATGGTATTCTCCTCTTTCTTATAAAATCAAAAGCGGTATTCTGAGCAATTGTGTAGAGCCAGGTAGAGAAAGCGTATCGAACATCGTAAGAGGGTAGATATCTGAAACATTTTTGAAAGCACTCCTGACAAACATCCTCAGCATCTTCGTTATTTGGAATAATTGTACTTATATAGATGAGGACTGCGCTTCTGTAGCTCGATACCAAAGAGGTAAAGGCCTGTTGGTCACCTTCGGTTGCACGCTTGATGATAGTTGCCTCATTTGCCTCCCTCTTTGTCATAATCTAATGTGCTTCAAGCCAGTTTAATCCAAATTGACACTCGATTGTTAGAGGAACATCGAGTTTTATCACACCCTCCATCTCCACTTTTACCAACTGTTTAAGCTCATCGGTCTCATTGGCGTAGGCGTCAAAAACAAGCTCATCGTGAACCTGAAGTACCATCCTGCTCTTAAGCCCGGAATCTGCAATCCTCTTCGCAATTCTTACCATTGCAACCTTAATGATATCTGCAGCACTTCCCTGGATAGGTGCATTAATAGCGTTCCTCTCTGCAAGCCCTCTCACTACCGGGTTTTTTGAGTTGATATCCGGCAGATAACGTTTTCTTCCGTAAAGAGTGGTTACATATCCGTCAACTCTTGCCTTCTCGATCATTTGATTCATATACTTCTCTACCTGCGGATAACTTGCAAAGTAGCCCTCTATCAGTTTTTTTGACTCGGCTCTTGGTATTGCCAACCTTTGTGAGAGACCGAAAGCAGAAATCCCGTAGATAATCCCGAAGTTAGCAACTTTTGCTCTGTTTCTCTGCTCTTTGGTCAGTTGATCTTCTGCTACTCCAAAGATTTTTGATGCCGTTGCTGCGTGAATGTCACGCCCTTGACGGAACGCAGTAATGAAGAGTTCGTCGCCACTCATATGTGCCATTAACCTTAGCTCTATCTGCGAATAGTCTGCCGACATTATAACACCCCCCTTGTGAGAAGGTATAAACGCTTTTCTGATCTCTCTGCCACGCTCTGTTCGAATAGGGATGTTCTGCAGATTTGGCCTTACGGAGCTTAGCCGTCCTGTTGATGTAAGTGCTTGATTATATGTTGTGTGTATCTTCCCGCTAAGAGGAGATATAATTGAGGGGAGAGGGTCTATATAGGTAGAGAGAAGTTTTTTTATGTTTCTGTACTCCAGTATCTGTGAGACAACAGGATGGGCATCTGTCAGCTCTGCCAGAGTCTCTTCGTCGGTAGAGTAGTTCTTTTTTGATGTACGCTTGGCACTTTTTACAATCTTTAGTTTTTCGTAAAGCACTACCCCAAGTTGTTTTGGGGAGGAGATGTTAAGAGTGGGCTCATCTGCCAATTCCCTGATATTGCTCTCAATTGCTGCCAGTTCAAGGGTGAGTTGCCTGCTGTACTCCTCCAGCATTGCAGTATCTATCTTTATCCCCTCATACTCCATATTGGCAAGAACGCTAATAAGAGGCATCTCGATATCGTTGTAGAGTGAACTTATCTCCTCTTTTTTAAGCTCTTCATTAAGGATTTTAAAGATTGGATAGAGCATTGAGACCTCCCTCAGCTGCTTCTCTATCACCTTTTGCCGGTCATCCGCTACGTTGCTGAACAGATCTTTTGGTGCCTCACCGGCGGATTGGTTAAGCTCAACTCCAAGATAGGTGCCGGCAAGGATATCTATCTTATGCGATCTCTCTGGCGAGATCAGGTAGTGCATCAGCTCTATATCTGCAAGATAACCCTTTATTTTAATGCCTGTTGGTTCGAGAATGTTAATCAGAGTTTTAAGTTCATATCCGCAGATTATCATTGAGCTCTCTTCAAATATCTCTTTGAAACTCATCAGCTCATTCGATTTTATATCTACTATACACGCTATATCTTCACAGCATAAAATAAGCTCTTCACCAGAGATCTTCATAGATAAATAGCTCTTTGCAGCAGCCTTGGATTTTAACTCCTCTGCAGGGACAACTCTGCACTTTACAAAAGTTGCGCTAGTACCCTCCGATTCTATACTCTGTTTACCCTGGTTGCCACACTCACCAATTGCGCTGAGACTAAAGAGTTGTTCCAACTGTGGAAGAGTCCGGGTTAAAGATGTGAACTCATATTTTGAGAAGAGAGTTTTAATCTTTGCAAAATTTGGGGTTTCAAGTTTTAGGCTCTCTTCGTTCCACTCAACATCTACATTCACATCTATGGTAACAAGCCTTCTGCTAAGATCTATATACTCAAGTGCCAGCTCAAATGCCTCTCGCTGTTTTTGAGGGAGCTCATCAAGGGATTTGTAGATGCCATCTACAGACTTGTATCTGCCGATTAGTTTTTTCGAACCAACCTCTCCAATCCCTCTCACTCCGGGGATATTGTCAGAAGCATCCCCCCATATTGTCAGAATATCTATTATCTGTAAAGGATCCTCAATCCCATAGGCTTGGCAGATCTCCTCTCTGCCAAGAAGCTCATTTTCAAGACCATTTTTACCGGGCTTATACTGGTATACATTATCACTTACCAACTGTCCGAAATCTTTATCGGGGGTAACCATATATACGGTAAACCCCTCTGTGGCTGCTTTGGAGGCTATTGTCCCGATAACATCATCTGCCTCAAAGCCACTCTTCATAATTACAGGTATAGAGATTGCCTCCATTATCTCTATCAGAGGTTCTAGCGCACTCTTGATGAGTTCCGGAGTTTCGCTTCTGTTGGCTTTGTACTCCGGGAAAAGTTCGTGACGAAATGTTTTTGCAGGGGGGTCAAATGCGACAGCAAAGTGAGTAGGCCTCTCTTTGATGAGAAGTTCAATAAGAGTTTTTGTAAAACCAAAAAGAATAGAGGTATTTATCCCTTTGGAGTTTATCATAGGTCTTGGCAAAAAGGCGTAATATGAGCGAAAGATGAGTGCGTGCCCATCTATGAGAAGCAGTTTTTTCATCTCAATTAAATATTATCTTCTGCAATCCACTCCACAAATGAGGAGGGGGTTTCGTAAAGCTTTACATTTGAAAGCGAAAGGTGTTCCGGCAGTTTGGACTTAATTATATCTGCAAAGTATATTACCATATTTTCGCAGGTTGGCTGAAACTCTGTTATTACAACATTTGAGTAGGTCTGTGCTATCTCCTTGGCAAGAGCCGCATCTGCTCTAAGAATGAGTGCGTGGTCAAACGGTTCAATAATATATTTGTTCACCAAAGCCTTCAACTCCGAGAAGTCCAAAACCATTCCCGATTTAGGATTAAAAAGCTCCTCCTTGGGAGAGCCTTTAAGAGTTACGAAAAGACGGTATGAGTGGCCGTGGATATGCCTGCATTTCCCGTCATAGTCTGTAAGAGCGTGTGCCCCCTCAAAACGGAACTCTTTTGTTACTCTTATTATTGACATTCTTTTTTTGCAAAAGTATGATTTTTTTTTGTAAATGTGCTTGTTTGTTACATTACTAATTTCAATAATTAGTTACTCAATTTAACATTATCTTTAAGATATGTAATTAAAAGCGTTAAAAAAACGAATTAAAATTTGTTTTTAGATTACAATTCAGTATTTTTGTAAAAATAAACTTTGATATGGCAATAAACATTCAAAACATTCTATCAGATAACGCAAAGAATATGAGAAGGTCGGTAATCCGCGACCTTTTAAGCGTTGCAAACAGACCGGAGGTAATATCATTTGCAGGGGGTTTCCCAGATCCATCTACTTTCCCGGTTGAAGATCTGAAAGTAATTATGCAGGAGGTTCTTGAAGTTGAGAGCACCTCAGCCCTTCAGTATGGACCTACAGAGGGGAATAACAAACTAAGAGAGATACTTGCACAGAGGTACAGAGATCAGGGGCTTGATATCACTAAGCACAATATACTAATCACTACCTCATCACAACAGGCAATAGACCTTACCTGCAAAATATTTATAAATCCGGGAGATACAATAGTTTGCGGGCTTCCATCTTATCTTGGCGCTCTACAGTCAATCTGGTCTTATCAGGGACAACCTATAGGTGTTCCAAAGGACGAGGAGCTGGAGGTTGTTGTTAAAACTCTAATATCAAGCGGTAAAAAGCCAAAGTTTATTTATACAATTCCGGATTTCCAAAATCCGTCAGGAGTAACTATGAATCTTGAGCAGAGGAAAATGGTTCTTGATATTGCAAAGAGATATGACCTGCTTGTGATTGAAGATAGTCCCTATAGAGAGATTCGCTTTGAAGGTGAAGCACAACCTCTAATGTATTCAATGGATAATGAGCGCGTAATGCTCTTTGGAACGCTCTCTAAAACAATGCTTCCCGGTTTTCGTATCGGATGGATAATTGCACCTGTTGAGATAATTGACAGGCTTGTGGTAGCTAAACAATCTGCAGATCTTTGCACTCCTGTTTTTGATCAGGCTGTAGCAACACGATATTTTGAAAAGGGACTATTCGAAAAGAATCTCACTAAAACTATAAACCTATACAGGGATAAGAGGAATCATATGCTCAACTGCTTTAAGAAGTATATGCCAAAAGGTGTTACCTGGACAGAACCGGAAGGTGGTCTTTTCCTGTTTGTTACTCTACCGAAGGGATATGATACCAGAGAGTTGTTTGATGTCGCAATTAAAGAGAATGTAGCCTTTGTTATTGGAGAGGCATTCCACTGTGACGGGTCGGGTAAAAATACAATGAGGATTAACTTCTCATTTATGGATGCAGAGATGACCGAAGAGGGTGTAAAAAGGCTCTCAAAAGCTATAGAGAGGATGTTTGAAAAGTATACTAAATAAAGGTGATAAGTTTTGAATCGAATTTTAATAAGGAGTCTTTGAACATCTGGTCAAAGGCTCCATTTTCTATTAGTTCTGACGGCCTCCCCTCAAAAAAACGAGTATGCCCCATAACCCATATCTTATCACAGAGATTTAATGCCTGAATAAGATCGTGAGTAGAGAAGATTATGGTTTTCTTCTCAGTGAGGGCAATATCTTTGAGAAGTTTTGTTATTATTATCTTATTCGCAATATCAAGAAAAGCAGTTGGCTCATCCAACAGAATAACTCGGCTGTTCTGAACAAGACTTCTGGCTATTGCTGCTCTCTGAAACTCTCCATCGCTTAACTTGGAGCTGTCACGTTTTTCAAATCCTTTAAGCCCCACCTTAACCAATGTTTCCAGAATCAGCGACCTATCCTCTTTAGAGATATTACCGAGCCAGTTAGATCTGTTGAAACATCCTGTTGCAACCATATCGAACAGAGATAGATCTCTGGCTCTTGGGCTTTGTGATGGCACAAAGGTAACCTGTTGCGCAAGGAGGGCAGGAGAGTAACTCTCAATTCTTTTACCTAAAACATAGATTGCCCCTTTATGATACTTTAGAATGCCGGAAATTGAGCGCAAAAGAGTGCTCTTTCCCATTCCGTTTGCCCCCACAACAGCAATCATCTCACCCTGTGAAGCACAGGCATCTATCTCCGAATATATCACCTTATTGTAACCAAGTGATACCTTATTCAACTCCAATATTTTGATCTCTGAGTTAATCATAACACACCCTAGATAAACCTGCTTTTAAGAATAATAAAAAGAATTACAGGAACCCCGATAAGGGCACTTACTGTGTTTATGGGAATAACTCCGGAGTGACCCGGAAGCTGTGCAATTGTGTCTGCAAAAATCATAATGGTGGCTCCAAGAAACGCTGTTGCCGGTAAGAGCACTTTATGGTCTGCATTTCTAAAAATCAGCCTCCCTATATGGGGAACTGCAATACCTATAAACCCGATTGGGCCGCAAAATGCAGTGACACTGCCTGCAAGCAGTGTGGTTGCAATCAGGATTCTTCTGCGGGTTCTCTCCATATTTACCCCAAGACTCTTTGCATATGCCTCCCCCATAAGTAATGCATTAAGATCTTTTATATTGTATATAGAGAGTGCAAACCCGATCAAAACCAAAATAAACATTATCCATATCTTAACAGGGCTTAGCACAGAAAAACTCCCCATTGTCCACATAACAAATATCTTAAGGTCGTTAGATTCAGAGAAGTATTGAAGCAGAGATATAATTGCGCCTATAACGCTTCCCAGCATAATGCCGAAGATAAGAAGGGAGATGTTATCTTTTATTCTGGAAGAGACAAGAAGAATCAAAAGTGTAACAGAAAAGGCTCCAATCCAGGCAGATGCTGCAATTCCAATATTTGAAAAGAGTGTTGAGGGTAACGTTATTCCAAATGCAGAGAAGCCCATTAAAAATATTGCAACCCCTAGACCGGCCCCGGAACTGATGCCTAATATATAGGGATCTGCAAGCGGATTTTTAAATAAAGTCTGCATCTGTAAGCCGCAAACAGATAGTGCTGCGCCTGCGAGCAGAGCTGTTATAGCTTTTGGAACTCTTAACGAGAAGAGGATATCCTTAACAACCTGTGGAGCATCTCCATCGGTAAATGCACTAAATATCTCCCCAATTGGCAATATTATTGAGCCTAGCACTAAATTTAGGATAGTACATATTAATAATGAGGCGAATATCAATATATATATGATATTGTATGATCTCTCCTTTTTCAATTCGCTCTTATGATTTGGCCTCTAAGATAGTGCAAAAAAAGATAAATCTGTTTGATTTTATTTTTGTATTTTTGCCCACTTGACAGAGCAATTTAATTATAAAATATATGAGAAAAAGAGTAGTAGCCGGCAACTGGAAGATGAATACAAACATCGAGGAGGGTCTTCTTTTGGTAAATGAGATAAACAACCTGGTAAAGGATCTCTCTGAGCAGACCGGGGTAATCATTGCACCCCCCTTCACTCATTTGGCGACAATATCTTCTCTGCTAAAGAGCGAAAAGAGCAGAATATTACTGGCTGCCCAAAACTGTGCAGATCACGAATCCGGCGCCTATACGGGTGAAGTATCACCCAAAGCTCTGGCAGAGATCGGATGTAAATATGTCATAATCGGCCACTCCGAGCGGAGGGAGTATTACAATGAGACCAACGATATGCTTTTTAGAAAGATAGAACTGGTACTCAAAGCAGGTATGAGCCCCATATATTGTATAGGAGAGAGGTTACAGGAGAGAGAGCAGAGCAGACATTTTGATGTTGTATCATCTCAGATAAAAGAGGTTCTTTATAATCTTAATGAGGTAGATATTGAAAGAGTTATCATCGCTTACGAGCCCGTCTGGGCTATTGGCACAGGAAAGACCGCCTCATCCGACCAGGCAGAGGAGATGCACGAATTTATAAGAGGTGTTGTTGCAGATAAGTACCCCTCTTGTGCAGATAACATCTTAATACTATACGGAGGAAGCTGCAAGCCATCAAATGCTCAGGAGTTGTTCGCCCGCAAGAATGTAGATGGCGGGCTCATTGGAGGAGCCTCCTTATCTGCATTGGATTTTGCAGCAATTATTAAATCATTCTGATGAATTATATTGAGGTCTGTTTCGAGATTGAACCATTCTCAGAAGATATTGCAGAGCTTATCATAGCTCAGATAGAGGATCTTCCGTTTGAGAGTTTTGTTATAGAGTCTCCCTTCCTTAAGGCCTATATTCCACAGGAGAGTCACTCACCATCAGATATCAAAACTATCCTTTTTGGTTTTGCAAACGATGGAGAGTTCAATGTAAAGGTTACAAACAACTTCATTCAGGGACAAAACTGGAATGCACTTTGGGAGAGCAATTTTTCTCCAATTGTAGTAGGAGAGAGGTGTACAGTAAAGGCCACATTCCACAAAGGATTACCAAAGAGCAGATATTCCATAACTATTGATCCAAAGATGGCATTTGGAACGGGGCATCACCAGACCACCTACCTTATGATAGAGACAATGCTGGATATGAAGATAAAGGGGAAGAGAACTTTGGATATGGGTTGCGGAACGGGGATTTTAGCAATATTGGCTACAAAAATGGGGGCAGCTGCTCCTGTCCACGCAATTGATATAGACCCGGTTGCAGTAGCCTCATCAGTTGAAAACAGCAACAAAAACCGGGTTGCAGATAAGATTGTCTCCCTAACAGGAGATGCCTCTCTTATTCAGGCATCAAAATATGATCTTATATTGGCGAACATTAACCGTAACATAATTGTTTCAGATATCGAGACATATGCAAGAGGCCTTTTATCTGCAGGTAGACTTTTGCTTAGTGGGTTTTACAGGGAAGATGTGCCAATTATAGAGAGAGCGTCACAAGAGGTGGGTCTAAAGATAGTATTCGTAAGAGAGATGGAGAGATGGAGTGCAATATTGTTAGAAAAAAGTTGATTTTTTATACAAATGATATTGCAAGAACAAATATTTCTCTTACCTTTGCAATCCTCAAAGAAAGCGGGCATGGCGTAATTGGTAGCCGCGCCAGACTTAGGATCTGGTGCCGAGAGGCGTGGGGGTTCGAGTCCCTTTGCCCGCACGAAAAAATGGCAGATACCCTTTGGGATATCTGCCTTTTACTTATTAGTAAGATTTTGAAAAAAACATATTATGAAGATCACACAAAAGAATGTAGATAACCTGACAATGGTAGTCACCATGAACATCGAAAAAGATGACTACAAGGAGAAAACAAAGAAAATTCTTAGCGATTACAGAAAGAATGCCGATATCAAAGGCTTCCGCAAGGGTATGGCACCCATGGGCATGATCGAAAAGATGCACGGCAAAAGCGCTATGCTTGATGCTGTCAACAATTTAATCTCTGATGGTTTGAATAACTACATCACAGATAACAAGATTAATATACTTGGAGAACCACTGCCACACGAAGATGAGAAAAAGAACATAGACTGGGAAAATGATACAGAATTTGAAGTCTCTTTTGACCTGGCGATTGCTCCTAAAATTGAACTGGAACTATCTTCAAAAGATAAAATTACCTACTACGAGCCTAAGATAACTGACGAAGAGAAGGCTAAATTCCGCAGCAACCTTTTGAGGCAGTTTGGTACACTTGTTAATACAGATGCTATTGAAGAGGATGATTTCATTATTGCCGACCTTATTCAGGGTGAAACAAGAATTGAAGGCACATATGTAGCACTAAGGTCAATAGCCGACAAGAAAATAAAGAAGAGCTTTATTGGCAAAAAGAGTGGGGATGAGTTGACAATTGATGTGAACAAAGCTTTCGAAAATGAGACCGATAGAGCTGCCATGCTCAAAATCAGTAAAGAAGAGCTTGCAACAATTGAACCTAATTATACTGTAGTTGTTAAAGAGGTGAAGAGATTTGCAGAGGCAGAGGTAAATCAGGATCTTTACGACAAAGCTTTTGGAGCAGGGAATGTAAAATCTGAAGAGGAGTTTGACAGCAAAATAGTTGACAGGATTAAATCAGAATTTGCACAGGAGAGTGACTACAGATTTATGCTTGATGCAAGGGAGGCTTTGATTGAAAAAGCAGCCATTGCACTTCCTGAACAATTCCTGAAAAGATGGCTGCACAACGCAAACGAAGGCAAGTTTACCATGGAGGAGATTGAGAAGGATTTTGGTTTGTTCCTGAAAGATTTCCGCTGGCAGATGATTCGTCAGTTCATTACAAATGAGCAGAAGATCCAGATTACCAGAGAACACCTTCTTGACCATGCAAGAAAGATAGCAGCATATCAGTTTGCTATGTACGGTCTGCAGAATGCACCACAGGAACAAATAGATACATATGCCGAATCGCTACTTAAGAACGAGAAAGAGGGCAGAAGAATAATTGAAAAGGTAGAAGATGATCTTGTACTTGACTATGTTCGTTCGGTTGTGACACTTGATAAGAAAAGCATTACAATTGAAAAATTGCAAGAGCTTACAAAATAAATAATTATTAAAAAATGAGTTATGGCTACTGATTTTGAAAAATATGCAATTAAGCACAAAGGTATAAGCAGTCTGACTCTTCATAGGGTTAACTCTCTTTACGGAGCGTACATTAACCCTACGATTATTGAGGAGAGGCAATTGAATATTGCAGCAATGGATGTATTTTCACGTCTTATGATGGACAGGATAATCTTCCTTGGCGTGCCAATTAATGATGATGTTGCAAACATCATTCAGGCACAGTTACTCTACCTCGATTCAACAGAGTCAAAGTCTGATATTCAGCTGTATATCAATTCACCGGGAGGCGGTGTCCATGCCGGTTTGGGAATATATGACACTATGCAACTGGTAAGCTCAGAAGTTGCAACAATCTGTACAGGTATGGCCGCCTCAATGGCAGCTATTCTGCTCACTGCGGGAGCCAGAGGAAAGAGATCTGTTTTGCCGCACTCAAGGGTGATGATTCATCAGCCTATGGGTGGTGCAGAGGGACAGGCGAGTGACATCGAAATTACTGCCAGGCAAATTGTAACTCTTAAAAAGGAGCTTTACGAGATTATTTCACTCCATACAGGTAAACCTATAGAGGTTATCGAAAAAGATGCTGACCGGGATTACTGGATGAGATCACTCGAGGCAAAAGAGTATGGAATGATTGACGAGATTCTAACCAACCCAAACAAAAAGTAGATGGCATCCGGTTACAACGATTACTGCTCTTTCTGCGGAAGAGGCAAAGATGAAGTGGATGTGCTGATTGCAGGTGATATCTCCTCTATTTGCAACGAATGCGCACAGCAGGCTCTTGATTATTCGAAAGAGGCACTTAGTGCAAAAAAGGCAAAGAATAAAAAGGGTAATACAGAAGGTAAACTACTTAAGCCAAAAGAGATAACATCTTTTTTGGATATGTATGTAATAGGTCAGGAAGAGGCCAAAAGATACCTTGCAGTGGCTGTTTACAATCACTATAAGAGGATAAACAACCCGTCAGATAACGATCTTGACCTGGAAAAATCAAATATTTTGCTTGTAGGTCAGACCGGAACAGGAAAAACTCTTCTTGCCAGAACTATCGCCAAAATGCTTGATGTACCATTTACAATAGTTGATGCAACGGTTCTTACCGAGGCCGGCTATGTAGGTGAAGATGTTGAGAGCATCTTAACCCGTTTGCTTCAAGAGTCTGATTATGACGTTGAAAGAGCACAAAGGGGAATTGTATTCATAGATGAGATTGACAAAATCGCCAGAAAAAGCGACAACCCTTCAATTACAAGAGATGTTTCAGGTGAAGGTGTACAACAGGCAATGCTTAAACTTCTTGAAGGAAGCGTTGTAAACGTACCACCTCAGGGAGGCAGAAAGCATCCTGAACAGAGGATGATTGCTGTTGACACAAAGAATATTCTCTTCATTTGCGGAGGAGCTTTTGAAGGTATTGACAGGAAGATTTCTCAGAGATTGAACACTCAGGTTGTAGGCTACGGATCTCTGCAAATTAAGGAGAGGATTGATACAAAAAATCTTATAAAATATATTGCCCCACAGGATTTGAGAGCATACGGACTTATTCCGGAAATTATTGGAAGGCTTCCTGTACTCACATATCTTGAACCGCTTGACAGAAAGGCACTCAGAAGTATACTTACAGAGCCTAAAAACTCTCTCATTAAGCAATATGTAAGACTTTTCGAATTAGACAGCGTCAAGTTGAAACTTGATGAGGATGTACTTGAATATATTGTTGATACAGCTCTTGAATACAGACTTGGAGCAAGAGGTTTAAGGTCTATTTGTGAAGCTATTATGGTTGATGCAATGTACAACACACCATCTCAAACCAAAAAATCGCTCACAATCAAATTGCCTTACGCCCGCAAAATGGTTGAAAAGTTTACCGGATCACTACAAATGCTCAAGGAGGCCTAGAAAATTCTCCACGCCAGTTTGTGGTAAAGCATTGAATTTTAAACATATAAAAAAGAGCCGATTCTAATCCAAGAATTGGCTCTTTTTTAATACGCATATTATTAGTCAGTTACCATAAACTGGCGCGGAGAAATTTTTTCTTACTTTTGTGAATTATGAAGAATATAAAAATCTCTACAGTCCAATTTGAGAATCGCTCTGGTGATAAGGGGTACAACCTTGATGTTATTGAGCTTTTTGCAGCAGCTGCTGCCCAAGCCGGTGCAGATGCCGTGGTATTTCACGAGTGCTCGGTAACGGGTTATACTTTTGCGAGGAGTCTCTCTTCTGAAGAGATGTTGGAAATATCAGAGCAGATACCTGCCGGGCCCTCTGTGAAGCGGTTGGAGCAGATCTCGGCAAAGTACAAAATAGCTGTGTTGGCAGGGCTTTTTGAGAGGGATGAGAAAAACAATATCTACAAAGCTTATGTATGTGTAGATGAGGGTAAACTGGTTGCAAAACACAGAAAATTACACCCTTTTATTAATCCTGTAATAAAACCTGGTAACTCATATACAATTTTCAATCTGAGGGGATGGAGATGTGGTATTCTTATTTGTTACGACAATAATGTGGTTGAGAATGTAAGGG
>CAYGOE010000010.1:0-48740 GCA_964351405.1 uncultured Muribaculaceae bacterium
ATATTATTGTAACTTTACGCAATGATTACCAGTTATAAAATAATCAACGATCCGGTTCACGGATTTATAAGTATCCCTAAAGGTATTGTTAGTGATATTGTGGCTCATCCATATTTTCAGAGGCTTAGAGACATTAAACAGCTAGGTCTGACAAATCTTGTCTATCCCGGAGCAACACATTCACGCCTCTCTCACGCCCTGGGCGCTATGCATCTTATGAGAGACGCTGTGGCGGTACTTAGGTCTAAAGGCATAGAAATCACAAGAGCAGAGGAGGAGGCAGCATCTGCAGCAATGCTTCTGCACGATATTGGTCACGGCCCTTTTAGCCACGCACTGGAGAACAACATTATTGTTGGAGTCTCTCACGAAGAGATCTCCCTTGCACTGATGAAAAAAATTGACAGAGATTCCGGTGGAGCTTTGGCTATGGCTGTCTCGATTTTTGAGGGGAGATATCATAAACACTTTTTACATCAGCTTGTCTCAGGGCAGTTGGATGTAGATCGCCTTGACTACCTTAAACGGGATAGCTTCTTCAGTGGAGTTGAAGAGGGTATGATTGGGCTGGAGAGAATAATAAAAATGCTATCTGTTAAGGATAATAGACTGGTTGTAGAATTAAAGGGTATCTATTCAATTGAGAAGTTTCTTATCTCTAGGCGATTGATGTACTGGCAGGTCTATCTTCATAAAACTGTTGTTGCAGCCGAGCAGCTTCTTATAAGCATTTTAAAAAGAGCAAGATATCTTGCAGTTAATGGAGTCTCCCTGGCAGGATCTCCTGCAATACGCTATTTTCTGGTTAGAGACTTTACACCTGAAACCTTTAGTAGAGAGGAGGTTCTCGAGATGTTTACAAGACTGGACGATACAGATATTATGTCTGCAATCAAACAGTGGCAGTTTTCCGATGACCCGACCCTCTCACTTTTATGTAAAATGTTAACTGAGAGAAAACTACCCAAACTTAAGTTGGTAAATTCGCATATCGATAATCAGGAGTATGAAAAAGGGTGCAAAACCACACTAGAGCACTTCAAAAATGAGATTACAGAGGATGAGATATCCTATTTTGTCAGCAGGGGAGAGATAATAAACAGGGGTTACGACTCTGCCGAGGGTGAGATAGAGATTCTTTGCGAAAATGGTGAGGTAAATGATGTATATAAGATCTCAGATTTGCTATCGGCAAAAGCCTTTTCTCAAATCACAAAAAAATATTTTCTTTGCACAGCTAATTTTAACTAAAGTATAGTATGGAGATTACAGCACAATATATATCAGATTACCTTAACGGAGAGGTTCAGGGAGATCCTCTTGTAAAGGTGACTTCGGTTGCCCGTATTGAGAGCGGCAAGCCCGGCACACTTGTATTTTTAGGAAACCCAAAGTATGAGACTTTTCTCTATACATCAAAAGCATCCATAGTAATATTGAACAGATCTTTTGAACCATCTTCATCGGTAAACGGGACGGTGATCAGAGTAGATGATGCATACCAGGCCATCGCCTCCGTTCTGGAGCTTTTCAACTCCCTTAAATCGAGCCGAAAAAAGGGGAGATCGCTCTTTGCAAGAGTATCTTGGAGCTCCAAGATAGCCAAAGGGTGTTATATCGGTGCCGGTACAATAGTATCAAAGAGGACATCCGTAGGTAAAGGGAGCCAGATATACCCGCAGTGTTATCTGGGCGAAGATGTAGAGATAGGTGAGAACACCGTTATCTACCCAGGGGTCAAGGTCTACGCCGGGTGTAAAATCGGCTCCGGCTGTATTATCCACTCAAATGCTGTCATCGGAGCAGATGGTTTCGGATTTGCCCCTCAGTCGGATGGAAGCTACAAAAAGATACCACAAACCGGTAATGTGGTAATTGAAGATAATTGCGAAGTGGGTGCAAACACTACAATTGACAGGGCATCAATAGGATCAACTATACTACGCAAAGGTGTTAAGTTGGATAATCTAGTACAGATAGCACACAATACAGAAATTGGTGAGAATACAGTAATAGCGGCCCAAACAGGCATTTCCGGCTCCACTAAAATTGGCAAGGGCTGTATGTTTGGAGGGCAGGTAGGAGTTGCCGGACATATATCCATTGCAGATAAAACAATGGTTGGAGCTCAGGCCGGCATTATGTCAACTGTCAAGGAGGAGGGGAGGTCTATTGTTGGTAGTCCGGCAATAGACTCGAGAGAGTATTTTAAGTCCTATGCAATATTCAAGAACTTACACAAAAGATAGGTGAAATTTTCTAACTTTGTAAATTGTTCTAAATCACTTGGAATATATGCAGGATAAACAACAGACTCTAAAAAAGATATATACATTTGAGGGGAGAGGGTTACACTCCGGAAAGAGTGTTTCGATGAGAATTTCACCTGCAAACGAGAACCACGGTATAAAAATACGACGTAGCGATATTGAGGGCTCACTTCCATTTAGTGCAACTGCAGAGTATGTTACAAATACTCAGAGAGGAACGGTAATTGAGTATAAAGGGGAGATTGTCTCTACAGTTGAACACATACTCTCTGCTCTTTGGACACTTGGAGTTGATAACGCACTAATAGAGGTAGATGGCCCCGAAATTCCAATTCTTGACGGAAGCGCTGCCCCTTTTGCAGATGCAATATGTGCAGACGGAACTCAAGAGCAACAGGAGCAGATAAGATATTTTACAGTAAAGGAGAAGATTTTTTATAAAGACCCAAATAGCGGCTCAGAGATAACAATATTTCCGGAGGATAGCTTCAGCGCTGAGGTGATGATAGACTTTGACTCTAAAGTACTAGGGAATCAGTATGCAAAATTTGATAAAACTGTAAACTACTCAACTGAGATTGCAAGTTGCCGGACATTTGTCTTTTTGCACGACATTGAGCCTCTTATAAAAAATAATCTTATAAAGGGGGGAGATCTTAATAATGCAGTTATAATAGCAGAGAGGGGGCTCACCACCTCTGAGTCTCAAAAACTGCAAGAGATATTCGGTAAACAAAAATTGGAGAGTATTGAGAGTGGATTTGTAAATATAAAAGAACCTAAATTTCCTAACGAGTGTGCCAGACACAAGCTTTTGGACCTGCTCGGAGATCTCTCACTTTCGGGAGTAAGGTTAAAAGGGCGGGTAATAGCCCATAAACCAGGACATAAAATTAACACAGAAATAGCAAAAATTATCAAAAAAATGGCAAACGAAACTTTAAACTCTAAGGAGATTCCACAATTTGACCCAAATGCAGTACCTGTAATTGATATTAATGGAATTAAAAGACTTTTACCACACAGGCCTCCGTTTTTGATGGTTGACAGAATAATTCAATTGAATAAAGAAGAGGTTGTAGGTATTAAGACTGTTGGAATTAACGAAGGCTACTTTATTGGCCATTTCCCCGATGAACCGGTTATGCCGGGTGTTCTTATTATAGAAGCAATGGCACAGGTTGGAGGGATACTGGTAATGAATGACCTGGACGAGCCGGAGAGATACTCAACCTATTTCGCCAAGATAGATAATGCCAAGTTTAAGAGAAAGGTTGTGCCAGGAGATGTTCTGGTTATTAAACTAACCCTTACTGCCCCAATAAGAAGGTCTTTGGTCTATATGAAGGGGGAGGTTTATGTTGGCAACACGTTGGCTTGTGAAGCAGATTTGGTTGCCCAGGTTATAAAAAATAAGTAATAAATCTATATGAATCAATCTTATATACATCCGGATGCCAAAATTGGCAAAGAGGTTACAATCGAGCCATTTGCATATATTGCAGGAAATGTGGAGATTGGAGATGGATGTTGGATAGGGCCCCACGCCACAATTTTGGATAATGTAAAAATCGGTAAAAACTGTAAAATCTATCCCGGGGCGATAATCGGAGGCGAGCCTCAGGACTACAAATTTTCGGGGGAGGTTACCTATGTTGAGATTGGAGATAATACTATTTTACGGGAGTACGTTACAGTCAACAGGGGTACTCTTAAGAGCGGAAGAGGGGTTACAAAAGTTGGAAGCGGGTGTATGATTATGTCATACTCTCATATTGCTCACGACTGCATTATTGCAGATAATGTTGTTTTGGTGAGCTATGTAGGAATTGCCGGTGTTACCGATGTAAATGAGTATGCAATTATTGGCGGACACTCCGCAGCACACCAGTTTACAAGAATCGGAGCGCACTCAATGCTCTCCGGAGGGTCAATGGTAGGGAAGGATGTTCCACCCTATATTGTCGCAGGCAGAAGGCCTCTATCATTTGGAGGTGTCAATGTTATTGGGCTTAGGAGAAGAGGTTTTTCCAACGATAAAATTGATGAGATCAGGGATATCTATAAGGTGATCTACAATGGAGGGCTAAATACTTCTGATGCCTGCAATGAGGTAGATTCAACCTTCCCTGAGAGCCCCGAAAAGAGAGCCATTGTAGATTTCATCAGGTCATCAAAAAGGGGAATCATCAGAGGAGGCGGTAAATCTATAGATGAGTAGTATTGCTATTCTTTCAACAGCATATCTTCCTCCGATAGACTACTTCCGGGTTATATACTCTTTTGCAGATTGGAAAATTGAGCAGTGGGAAAATTTTCAGAAACAGTCATACAGGAGCCGTTGCAGCATTTACAGTGCCAACGGCCCTCTCTCTTTATCTATTCCCATTGTCAGAAGTGAAGGATTCTCTATCCCCATTAAAGAGATAAAGGTGGATAACTCCAAGAGGTGGCAAAGCCAGCACTGGCGAGCAATTGTATCTGCCTACAGATCCTCTCCCTATTTTGAACACTATCACCAGGATTTAATCCCCTTCTACAACAGAGAGTATGATTACCTCTTTGAGTTCAATAATGATATAACAAAGTGTTTACTGGATCTTTTGAATCTGCCTGTTAAGATAGAATTTACAGGTGCGTTTTTAACAGAGAGCGATCTTAAAAGAGATACCACTATTAGTGATTTCAGAGAGACAATCCATCCAAAGAGAGTATCTCCGTTTGCAATATTAAACGAAAATGGGCGATACCACCAGGTATTCGCCCATAAATTCGGGTTTTTTGCCAATCTTTCTGTTATAGACCTGCTCTTTAATGAGGGTCCGGAATCCAACTATTTTTTCTAAAATCTAAACCCAAGTGTCATAAGGAATTTCCAACCGGAGATATCCATATTTCCAAAAGGAGCAGTATGATTGGAGTAATCGGAGTATAGAGAGAATGTTTCACTGTTTTGCAAAAGCTTTTGGAAGCCTAAATCCAAGAAAGTTCCCCCTTTGGAAGTGAACCCGACTCCACCCGAGATGTACTCCATCTCATAGCCATAGCTCTTTTCCGGATTCCCATATTTAGAGTAACCGGCTCTAAGAGCAAGAAAATCTACCGGTCTCACCTCAGCACCCAATCTTAAATTGGTAGCAGCACGGAAGTTTGATTCAATATATTTATTCTCTGTGTTAAACTCATATTTGTCAAATGATTCGCTCATCATTGCTATTTTGGAGTAATCTGCCCCTTCGTAATCTACACTTATAAGAGCAACCTTTCCAAATACATATGATGCTCCAATGTTCCATCTGAAAGGAGATGTTACTCTATAGTTGTACTCGCCAACCGGGGATAGAATTTTGCTTTTGTAACCATCTGAGTAGCGAGCATCTATTGTCTCCTCCCACTGATCCGACATCAATAGCCAGGTAGGAGTAGATATACTTCCTCCCACTCTAAAACCAGCAAAAGGGAGAGCGATAAATCCAAATTTTGCGTTTAAACCTACACCCGTAGTATTTTGTTCAAACAGGTGAGAGAATGAAGAGAATTTTGAGTCAAAGAGTGCAGGGTTAACTGCGCTTTCGGAATACTTCTGATAATCGCTATAACTTATTGATTGCATACCCAGATTGACTCCAAAAAAAAGTTTGTCAGAGATATTTGCACCTGCATTAAAGACAATCTCAGAGAGATTACCCTTTCTCTGGCGATAGAACTCCTGTTTGAGATCTCCTGCGAGCACAATCTGCTGACCGACAATGTTCTCGGTTGCTCCAATATAATCATAATCCGAATCCGGAAGAGGGTCCAATAGGTTTGAATTCCAAGAGAGGATCTCTTTCCAGGAGGCCTCCGGGAAGTCGTAAAATGGATTCCACTGGTCATTGATGTCCAGATCTCCGTTGAAGATGCCCCCTAACCCATCTGCAAGAGAGCCGAGCCAGCTGGAGTTGGCGTTCAATCCGCTGGTATAGGATCTTGAGGTGTAGTTGTTGAGTTTGTTTACAGCTATTCCAAAACTAATACTCTTAAGGCCGTATGGGCTGTTACCAATTTTGAAAGAGCCCACAAACCCAAGGTTTGATATCCCTAACCTTGTCCATTTCTCATTCTCCCTGTTATTTAGATAGGTTGTATTTGAATTATCCGACACCAGAGAGGGTGTAAAAGTAAACTCCGAGTATCGGTAGATTGCAGATGATGCCGGGTTAATGCTCAATGCATAGGTATCTGCCCCGAGAGAGCCAAATGCATTCCCCATCGCAATTGATCTTGCACTGCCTTCGTAACGGATTTGGGAGAATTTGAGTGCGTCAAAGGCATTCTGTGCAACAATAGTGTTTGTAACTACTACTGCTATAATAATAGATAATACTCTTTTCATAATAATTTCAAAACTTACCTGCGATATGAACTTCCGCTGCTGCTAGAGCTGCTGCTAGAGCTGCTGCTTGATGTGTTTGAAGAAGAAGATGATGACCCCGCACTACTGGCAGGTGGTGAAGAGAACGAACTTCTTGAGGAGTTGTTGCTGTTATAAATACTGCTATTAGAAGTTGAGGAGGAGCCTCGGCTATAGGTGTTGTTGCCGGAAGAGCTGCTCCTTTGATTTTCTGATGGCCTATAGTTGCTCGATGAGACTACATCATCTCTTCTTTGTGAACTCCCTCTAGTTGTTGAAGTGCCGGCTGTAGAAGATTCCGAACTTCTGTTAACGGTACCTGAACTTCTGTTAACGGTACCTGAGCTTCTGTTAACTGTACCAGTGCCTCTGTTAACTGTGCCCGTACTCCTTGCTCCCTCGTTATTACTGCGTCTTACAGAAGATTGATTATTATTGGAACCTCTGTTTACCTCTGTATTGGTACGGGTTGTTTCCCTGGTTGAAGAGTTACGTGTTATCTCAGTGCTTCTTCTTGTTGAACTCTCTCTCTCGACTCTTGAGGTAGCCTCTGTGTTGCCTCTTCTTTGGCCGCTAACCTCTCTGGCCTGGCTATTGGATGTAGAGCCGTACCCCTCAAACCTTGAGTCTCTCCTGTAAAGACTCTCTTTAGAACTGATATCTCCGGTATAGAACCTATCTCCCCTCACCTGTTCAACTCTTGCAGTTTGTCTTGTATATGAGCCTCCGGATACAACTGCACGTGAACCTGGAGTTGTGTTTGATCTTGCACTCTCTCTGCGACCGTAGTAGAAGTCTCTGGAGCTGGTGTAACGATACCTCTCGGGGTCATTCCAGTTATAGTACCAGTAGCCGTATGATTCTCCCGGATAATACCAGGATGAGTAGTAACTATCCCAAGGGCTTCTGTAGAAATTGTATCTGTTCCACCAGAAATAGTTCATACCTGCAAAGGGATCCATATAGAAATGGTTGTATCCGTAAAAACCGCTATTAAAATAAGGGCTCATAAAATATGAGTACCACGGACTATACATATTATGCATTCTGCTCATCCTCCAAAATGAGGAGTACCCAAAATCCCAGAACCAAGGATTATCATAATCCATATAAGAGTAGGTTATATTTATTTGGTATTGAGGATTCTCAAATTTTGTAAGTCTCTCTTCAAATGACTCTCCGGGGTTCAGTATCAAATAGGTCTTCTCCTCTTGGTCATCTAGATTGATATTCACATTACCATTTTCGTCAACATAGGCCGCCTCAACAACCTTACCGTTGATAATCACACGATTTGACTCTTTGGTCTTCCCTTTTAAAAGTTCAATCTTTGAGTCGTTCTCTGTGTTGACTACAATGTAATCGTTTGTAGATGGCTTATGATAGATGGCATCTTCGTAACCGGAAGATGCATATCTGGTTGTAGTTCCGCAAGAGCTAAGAATCAATCCCAGTATTATAGGAACTATAATTGTAATTGTGTTTTTCATCTTGCACCTCCTGTGTTTTAAATTATTTTGTACTTTTGTGCCTTCATTGCAAATGTACTCAAAAATCATACCATATAGCACATAATAAGTAGCAAATTATAATATTAAATCAATAAAAATGGCAAAAGAGATTGTAGGAAGAGAGGAGAACTATTCACTATGGTACAACAACCTGGTAACAAAGGCAGACCTTGCAGAGAACTCTGCGGTAAGGGGATGTATGGTTATCAAACCCTATGGATATGCAATCTGGGAGAAGATGCAGGCACAGCTGGACAAGATGTTTAAAGAGACAGGTCACGTTAATGCATACTTTCCCCTTTTTATACCAAAGTCATTTCTTAGCAAAGAGGCCGAGCACGTAGAGGGTTTTGCAAAAGAGTGTGCAGTGGTTACCCACCACCGCCTTATGGCAAATCCGGACGGACCGGGAGTTGTCGTGGACCCGGATGCCAAACTGGAGGAGGAGCTAATAGTAAGGCCAACCTCGGAGACAATAATTTGGAGTACATATAAAAACTGGATAAAATCTTACAGAGATCTTCCTCTTCTAATCAATCAGTGGGCAAATGTTGTACGATGGGAGATGAGAACCCGCCTCTTCCTAAGGACTGCAGAGTTTCTGTGGCAGGAGGGGCACACAGCACATTCAACCCGACAGGAGGCTATTGAGGAGACCGAGAGAATGGTTCAGGTCTATGCAAAGTTTGCCCGGGAATATATGGCTATACCCGTTATAGTGGGCAAGAAAAGCGAAAGCGAAAGATTTGCCGGCGCACTGGAAACTTTATGTATAGAGGCCCTTATGCAGGATGGAAAAGCTCTTCAGGCAGGTACATCGCACTTTTTGGGGCAAAACTTTGCCAAAGCATTCGATGTCCAGTTTGCAAACAAAGAGGGTGGTCTGGAGTATGTCTGGGCAACCTCCTGGGGTGTCTCTACCCGGTTGATGGGAGCTCTGGTTATGGCTCACAGCGATAATAACGGCCTGGTACTCCCTCCAAAGCTCGCTCCAATTCACGTTGTTATGATCCCAATCTTCAAAACGCAAGAGGAGAATGACAAGATAGTTGAAAAGATGGGTGAGATGAAAACGCGGTTGGAAAAATTTGGACTTACAGTGAAGATAGATACCAGGGATAACCTGCGTTCCGGTTTTAAGTTTGCGGAGTGGGAGTTAAAGGGGGTTCCGGTAAGGGTCGCCATAGGACCAAGAGATCTTGAAAACGGAACCGTTGAGATTGCTCGCAGAGACACTTTAACCAAGGAGTCTAAAGAGCAGCAGGGGGTTGAGGAGTATATTCTCTCATTGATGGATGCAATACAGGAGAATATTTACAACAAAGCACTGGATTTTCGGGTTAAAAATACCATTAATGTAGATGATTTTGAGACATTTAAAACAAAGATTGAGGAGGGTGGTTTTCTTATGTGCCACTGGGATGGAACAAAAGAGACTGAGGAGAAGATAAAAGAGGAGACAAAAGCAACAATCAGATGTATACCAATGGAGGAAGAGGAGCAGGAGAGTGGCTTTTGTGTTTATAGCAAAAAACCTTCAAAAGGGAGAGTATTTTTTGCAAGAGCGTATTAAAATATTTATTTTTACGAAAACATATTAATTAACAGTTACAACAAATTAAAGAGAGATGTCAACAGATTTACCGTCCCGACAGAGAGAGATTTTGGCAGGGTTTAACAACAAATCCCAAACCAAACTTCAGGTTTTTAACCACTCGATGGAGGTCTTTAACCAGATTAAAGAGATTCTAAATGAGATGAGCAACGATCTCAATGATCTGTTGGACAGCAATGACAGACGAATCCGGCTGGAGTATCGTGACCGGGGTAAATTTGAGGCAGAGCTTAAGTTCGCAGATGATGTTCTTATCTTTAGTATGCACTCAGATACCTTCATTTTTGACCGAGATCACCCGGCCTGGAAGACAGATTACCTAAAAAAAGATCCAAACAATGGGTTCTGCGGAATTATCAGTGTATACAACTTTCTTTCTGACTCAATAAAATACAACAGACCGGACGATTTGGGATATTTAGTAGCCAGAATATTCATAAACAAGGATAAACATTTTCTTGTTGAGGGTAAAAAGCAACAAGATAATGTGGTTGGTACATTCGGCAAAAAACTGCTGGGAAGAGAGGAGTTGGTAGGAATTGTAGAGAGTGCAATTCTATATACCCTATCTTTCGACCTTTTGGTCCCCCCATTTGATTTAGTAAAGGTTGCAAGTGTTGAGCAGATAAACGATAAAATTGAGAGTGCCAAACTACAGACAGGTAAGAGGATGGGCTTCAAATTCAACTCGGATGACGTTTTGGAAAGTTAAAATATGAGTGTTATGTTTAAAAAGATCTTGCTCATACTCTGTTTTATTATCTCCTACACGGCTTCTTCTCAGGATAAGGTTGTTAAAGAGGCTGCCACTAAAGAGAATCTTCAGTTGAGTGTCGGGCACGAGTTGTGTGTTATTATCGCCTCTAAAATACAAATCCCGGTTCTTGTTCTACCACCTCCTCCCCCAAGCAAATGGAAAGGGGGAACTCTTTTTCAGGTGGGGTTTTCACAACTATCTCTTACCAACTGGTCTTCCGGAGGTTATGATAATGTTGCACTGAATGCTTTTATTAATATATATAGAAACTACGCTGTAAATAAGGAGATGTTCTGGGAGAACAGGTTGCAAATAGGATATGGTTTTATTCACTCCTTCGGAGATAGATACAAGAAGAGCGACGACAAATTTATATTTGACAGTAAGCTGGGTTACAGAGCATTCAATGATTTTTTTGCAGCTGCATCATTCAACTTAAGAACCCAGATGACCAACGGTTTCAACTACCCGGCAAACAGAGATCCGGTTCTGCTTTCGGGCCCCTTTGCTCCTGCTTACTTCTCTTTGGGTGTGGGTGTAGATTATAAACCTATTAAATCGCTATCGCTCAACTTTTCGCCCCTTACGGGAAATCTGGTTGTGGTAGAGAACAGAGCGCTTCGTGTGAAGTATGGAAATAAAATAGATCAGGTAGCAAAACTGGAGCTTGGAGCACAGTTTAAATTGGAGTATAAGAATCAGATCAGAAAAAACCTTAACATAACATCTACACTTAATCTCTTCTCCGATTATCTTGGATCTCCCGAGAATGTTAAGGTACACTGGGACTTTTTTGCAGACTCAAAAATCAACAAGTTCTTCTCAGTTAATTTGAGGACAAACCTCATTTATGACGATGGGATTCTCATTGCCAACAAAGAGGGAGAGCTTGCTCCGAGGCTGCAGTTTAAAGAGATTTTATCCGTTGGATTTTCATATACTATCGGTGATTTCAAAAAGTGATGATTACTAAATTTAAAGAGTCTCTTGTTCAGCTGACAGGGCAGAAGGAGTTTCATCCTGTCTCCCCGGATAATCCTAAAATTCTTCTTGCCGTAAGCGGGGGAATTGACTCTATGTGTATGGCACACCTGTTTAACAGGATATACTACTCAAATTTTGCAATTGCAACGGTAAATTTTTCGCTAAGAGGGGAGGAGAGCGACGGAGATGAAGATTTGGTAAGTGAATGGGCTGCCGAGAGAGGAGTTCAGTTTTTTTCCAATACGTTCGATACAAAAGGGTATGCCAAGAGTATGGGGATCTCAACACAGATGGCAGCCAGAGATTTGAGATACAACTGGTTTGAATCTCTTATGACAACCCACAATTTTGACTATCTTGCAGTAGCTCATAACTTAAATGATTCGGTAGAGACCTTTTTTATAAACATTCTAAGGGGTACCGGTCTACAGGGACTTACAGGAATTAGGAGAAAGAACGGTACCACTATACGACCTCTGCTGGGATTCACCAGAAGAGAGATAGCTGAATTCACAAAAAAAGAGGATATACCTTTTCGTGAAGACAGTTCAAATTCTGAGAGCCACTACTCCAGGAATCGTATCAGAAATATGGTCTTCCCGGAGTTTGAGATAATAAACCAATCATTTCTCAAAACAGTAGAGAGAGATATGGCCAACGTTGAGGCTGCATCAGATATCTTAGATGATCTCTTTAGACAGAAAAGCAGCTCTTTAATCGATGACTCATCCGGCAGAATCTCAATACCTGCCCTTCTTAAAGAGAGACGTCCGGATTACTGGCTATTCCTGCTGCTGGACAAATATGGATTCAACCCTCTGCAGATTGAGCAGATATACGAATCACTCAGCGGACAGCCCGGAAAAGAGTTTCACTCAGACAGCTGCCTGCTTTTAAAAGACAGAGATTTTCTGCTAATCTACCCTAAGGGTACCCCGGTGAATAATCCGCCCATAACTCCGGATATTGCGATGTTTGAGAAACCTAAAGAGTTTCTTGACTCCTCTTTTGATGAGTTGCTGGAGTTGCTGGACGATGAGAATGTGCAAGAGAGTGAGCAATTATCTGAGAAATGTCCGGAGCCTGAAATCACGCTTAAAAGAGATAGTTTAGATATAGATGTTGTTAAGCCCGGAGATTACAAAGAACTCTACTTTGAAGGTACTCAGATGAGGTTCTCAATTTACCCTAAACCACACGGATTCAAGTATAAAAAGGATAGGGCAGAAAAACCTGAGTTTACCGGAGATCTTTTCGTAGTCTCCTCTGACGCAACTGTGACAGAGAGCACTCTGCTTGTTGATTCCGACCTTGTTAAATTTCCAATTGCTGTAAGAAAATGGAGAGAGGGAGATAAATTTATGCCTCTCGGGATGAGTGGCTACAAGAAAATAAGCGACTATCTTACAGATATTAAGATGGATAAAATACGAAAAGAGACCCTTCTTGTTGCTCTGTCAGAGGATAAAATAGTTGCAATTCCCGGGTTCCGTATTGATGAACGTTTCAAGATTACTCACAATACAAAAAATATCCTGGAGATAAGTCTTTTATAACTTAAACGCCAGGATATTCTCTCTCTATTAGGCACAAGCCTAATCTTCAAATATTTTAGTTAAACCAGATATTATATGGAACTCTTGCGTAGTGCTTGATTCCGGTTTCGTCCTTAAGAGTTTGATATGCTCTCTCAATGAGGTAGTTCGGGTTTGAGATAGCTTTGGCAGCTGCTCCGCTGTTCATAAGCATCTCCATCAGTTTATCAATCGGTGATTTCAAAACAGGATACTCAACAATTCTGTAAGACTCAAGATTTGAGTGGGATGCTGCTGAGCTTATGGCCTCTGTTAACCCACCCCTCTCATCTGCCAAACCAATCTTTATGGCGTCGACACCGGACCAAACCCTTCCCTGAGCAATCTCATCTACTCTCTCCGGGGTCAAATCTCTGCCCTGAGCAACCAGGTTGATGAACCCGGTATAGATCTCCTCAACAGCCGATCTTACAAACTCAACCTCTTCTGCATCCAGTGGCCTGAATCCGGACATTATGTCGCTGTGTTTGTTTGTGTTAACTGTTTGTGGGTTAATAAGCAGATGTTTCTTCATTGTTTTAGCAATGTTCGGAACCATACTGAATACCCCTATAGAGCCTGTGAGGGTGGTGTTATTGGTTATAATTTTTGTAGCTTTTGCAGAGATCCAGTAACCGCCGGAGGCTGCATAATCACCCATACTTACAATAACCGGCTTCTTCTCCATAAGCAGAGCTATTTCACGGTCGATAAGATCTGAGCTCTGGGCTGAGCCTCCCGGAGAGTTTACACGAAGAACAACAGCCTTAATTGTGCTATCTTTTCTCACCTTTGAAAGATGCTCGATAAATGAGTCAGAAGCTATGTTCTCTTCCGATTTTCCCATTATAATCTCGCCATCTGCATAGATAACGGCTATTTTGTTCTTCTCCTTGTAATTTACTTTTTTGGTAGCAGCAGAGTAGTCATTGCTTGTAATCATCTTAAGATGTTTTTCATCTTCCACACCAAAGAGTTTAACAAGTGTATCTGCCATCTGATCTTTGTACATAAGCCCATCTACAAGACCCGCGTCAAGAGCCTTTTTAGCAGTAGTAAGCTCCAGGTTATCTGTCATCTGATTAATCCTTTCCGGTGATAACCCTCTTGCGGCAGAGATATCTGCAACCCAGGTACCCCACACTCCATCCAGATATGCCTTAAGCTGCTCTCTGTTTTCTGCACTCATCTCATTACTGATAAACTGCTCTGCAGCGGCTTTGAACTTGCCGTGACGGATTAACTGAACCTCTACACCCAGTTTGTCCAGCATATCTTTGAGAAATAGGGAGCTTATGCTAAGCCCGGTTAAAGGGGACATCCCTGTCGGGCTCATATAGATCTTATCTGCAGCGGTAGAGAGGTAGTAGGCAGCCTGAGAGAAGTTATCTGCATATGCAATAACGGGCTTCCCACTCTCACGGAAACGGGTGATTGCACTGCGAATCTCCTCAAGATGAGTCATTCCTGCGCTTATCTCAGTAACATTCATATAGATGAACTTGATTGACGGGTCGGCTGCGGCTCTCTCAATTGTCTGTACAAAATCGAGGATACCTTGTGTTTTTTCCACCCCTCCCATAGGGTTAAATATTGCAAATGGATCTTCGAAAGCCTGCTCTGCAATAGGGTCGCTAAAGTTAAGCTTTAGAATTGCAGATTTTGGAACCACAGGTTTGGCGTTGCTCGAGAAGGTAGCCATAGAGCCTGCAATCCCGAGAAGTATAAAGAAACCTATTGTCAGCGCCAACAGTGAGCCGACAAAAGTTCCAAGGACGATCTTAAAAAAACTTTTCATCTTTTTTAGTATTATAATGTTTTTGATTACCGATTATTATGACAAATATAGATATAAATAAACTCAAAACGCAAGTGGTTTTAACGCAGAGATGCCTTGGAAAAAATGTGCGGTGGAATCTCTTGGTCAAAACTTATTGTGTTGGTACGGAACTCGGTGCCCTTGCCCTCTTTGAGCATATCTTTGTATATAACAAGAGATGGGTACCATCTGTTCTCTACTCGCTTAATATTTTTCATCTCGGCCCTCTTTAACAGCTGCCCGCTCCGGGCATACATCTCCTGTTTAAGTGGGATAAACCTCTCACTATCTACCCACATCTTTTGCCTGTAGTATGCAATATCATTCACATTAGCAGTTAGTTCAAGAATTATAACTCCCCTGGAGTCAATAGTGTCTTTTCCCGCAATGGTAACATCATAAACATCGCTAAGTTTGCGATCGTCCATCATATCTTCGTAGGAGAGATCGGAACCCATAACCGACTGGCGAAGCAGATGCCCCGATATCTGGATTGTACGGTCTGCGGCTGGGGTGTAGATCCAGAGTTGACCCTGAAGTTTGAGCATCTTGGTACCGGCTTCAGATGCCGGGGAGAGATATTCGGTAAAAGATTTTCGATCTCCCTCTGTCCAACTCTTAGCTGTAATAGTTCGGCTGGAACGTCTTCCGTGAATTGTCATAGAGGACTCTGCTATCTGATTTCTGGAGGAGAGGTTCTGGTCAACTCTGTTTAAAATTGTTTTACCATCCTGGCAACTCCCCTCAACCGGAAAGGTGGTAGCACCCCCAATTATAAAAGCTGTCAAAAGCTTTGTAAAGAGACTCTTCTTATATCTTCTTAACAAATGATTCATATATGTTGTTTTTTAAATATGCTGTTTTATACTTTCGGGCACTCATCTTTCTGCGGGTTTTCACACCTCAAGCTCATTGAAAAGCCTTGCGGTCTCTCTTTTATATATACCCACTCCGGCAAGAGCATTTCCCAGAATCATCGAGAAGATACCGGGTATAAAGCCGATATAGTAGGTTGTAGGGGTGATTGCTGTTCTCACTACAGACGGCATAACCATAGTTGAATTTTGCATCATCCCGGACATATCCACTCCGTGAATATTAAGGTAGAGTACAATCAGGAAACCAATTACAGTTCCAACTATAGAGCCGATGCTTCCAATAAGTAGTGCCTCAAACAGAAGAGTTCTGTAGATATGACCTTTGCTCTCACCCATTGCCAGCCTTATTCCAAACTCACCATATCTCCTCAGACCCCCGAGCAGGCCACCGTTCCAGAGCACAATTGCCATTGCAGAGACAAAAATGAAGACCATTATCCTGCTCACAAAATCGGTGTAGTCTACCATCTCTGCCATTCCTGCCTGGTCACGCAGGGTTATTATAACCGGAGCAAACTCATCTTCGCTTTGCCGGGCATCCACAGATTGGTTGTAGATAGTTTTTATAGCTTCTGCCTTTTCTGAGTTGAAATAGGTGTAGGGTAGGAAGCCGAGGATTTCACTGCAGGCACCCTTCATTCCAAAGGCTCTTTGGGCGTCAGCAATATCCATCACGATAGCCCCTCTGTCCAACCCTGTTGCTCCAAAGAGCAGGGTTCCGGATACAGTGAGGTTATAAAATGCAAAACCGCCATCCATTGTAGAGCCAAAGAGGGTAAAGGATTCACCCGGTTTTACCTCAAACCTGCGGGCCAGCTCATCGGAGATTAGAACCTCTCCTGCTTTCACCGGCATTACACCTTGAACAATAGACTCCTGCAGATTGAATCTCGCAGACTCCTTAGACTCTCCGTTAAATAGATCTATAGCCCATCCCACAACCGGGGCCTGCCCTCTTGTCTCCCCGTTTGCATCCGGAAAATCTGCAAGTGCACCGAAACGGATTCGCTTGACCCAATCTACCTCCGGTTCAAACTCTTTTAACTCAACTAAAAGAGTATCTGCATTTAGAATGGCAAGATCATTAGGGAACTGCTCTGCATCTGCAGCGTAGGCTTTGGTCATTACCTTGAGCTCTCCGGTGTTGAAGTTTGCATTCATTCTTATTGAGTCTCCCATTATGCCGGTGAGCCAACTGTACATTACAACGGTGAGCATTGTTCCGGTTGCCACAACTATTATCGGAAGCAAGCTTCTCCCTTTATCTTTAATTATCCCTTTAAGTAAAAATCTCTTCATTTTCTCATTTATTGACTTATGATAGATTCGAAAACTATACAATTTTGCCCCTTAGTGCATCTGTCGGTTTCATCCCGGATATTTTGCGGGTTGGAATATAACTCACCACCAGCGAGGATAGAACGACCAGGATGACAGATGTTAGAATCATTCCGGCTCCGTAGTATGGTGTTATTTTATCTGCAATTGCAATCCCGGCCTGGTCTGCACTGGAGGGCATCGGGATACCTCTCTTCTGTAAAAGCATAAGAAACGGAACCCCCCAGACCATTCCCAGCAAAATTGCGAGAATTGAGTGGGTTGTCCCCTCAATTGTAAATATTCCAACAACCTTTTTACGTGTCATCCCTAATGCTATATAGGTTCCAATCTCCTTTTGCCTCCGGAAGATAGATAGTACTTGAGTGTCAAATATTGCAAGCAGCGCAATAGCGAGAAGTAGCCCGGAAATTACAAAAGAGCCACCTTTTTTGGCTGCCATAATATCTTTAAGATCTTTGAGCAGATAATCCTGATTTTTGTAGCTCCATCCATCCTGTTGCACAGGTACGCCTGCCATATCTGAGAGAACTATAAGTGTAGCCTCGTCAAACATAGATGTCATCTCTCTTAGTTTTTCAAGTGGAATAAAGATCTGGTTTAGATCTACAGTCGGGACATTTGTGCGGAACACAGAGACAATGGTAATCTCACGGGCATCAAAGGTGCCGTTTGCATCCCTCCATCTCACCAATACTCTATCTCCCTCTTTTAGGTGTGCACTCTTTGCAAATCTGCTGCCTATTACTGCAGGTATGAATTCAGGGTCGCTGTTATCTCCGGTAAGCAGCGCACTTGGTATCTTCAATACCTTCTGATCAGGGTCAACTCCCTTGATGAGGGTGTTAATCATCCTTCCACCGGGGTATGCAGTTGCCTGAGAGAACAATAATGCTGCAGCATCTCCCTTTTCAATCAAAGAGGAGATCCCGGAAGGGATTTTTGAGTGTGAATCTGCAAAGGTATATGGGTCGTATGGGTCATAACCGTGGTGCCAAACCTGGCCGGAGCCTATTTCCCACTCAATTGTATCTCTTTGAGCCTGCATATTCCACCCGTCCAGCATCCCGTTATAAAAAAGAATAATAACGAATGCGATTGAGAGGACTGTTACATTGAGCCAGGTTCTCAACCCGGATCCGAACAGATTTTTAAAAGCAAGTTTTAACTCCAGCATATCTTAACCCTCCGATTTTCTTTCGTCCCTCTCTACCATTCCGTCTTTGAGATAGATTATTCTATTTAGATATTGCATCACCTTCTCGTCGTGAGTGGAGAATATAAATGTGGTGTTGAGCTCCCTGTTGAGCCTCTTCATTGTCTGGACAATCATATGTGAATTTTGGGAGTCCAGGTTTGCAGATGGCTCATCTGCAAGCACAAGCGCAGGCCTCTTTACCATAGCCCGAGCTATTGCCACCCTCTGACACTCACCACCCGAGAGAGTTGATGGCCTTGATTTAGCCCTATCTGCCAACCCCACCCACTCAAGCGCATCCATAACTGCTTTTCTCCTTTTAGGAGCGGAGATTTTTTGAAGCAGAAGGGCAAACTCTACATTGTCGTATACACTGTACACAGGTAGAAGGTTGTATGTCTGGAAGATAAAGCCGATGCCATAATTACGCAGCTCGGCAGACTCTTTGTGACTAAGCGAGCTGATGTTTTTACCCAGTACTGTTGCCACCCCTTCGCTCGGGCAATCCAGTGAACCGATAATGTTAAGCAGTGTTGTTTTACCGGAACCACTGGGGCCAACCAGCCCCGAGAATTCACCTTTTCTAAAGGTAAGTTCAATCTTATTTAGTGCAGTGAACTCGGTTTTTCCTGCAGGAAAACGTTTTGTAACCTTTTCGAGGGTTACGATGATAGGGTTGTCCATATTAGTGTAAAATTTTATTTAACATTTTTTTGGATTGATGGTTATAGACCAGCATAATTTGAAATCCGTTACCGGAGTAGATATTTGAAGAATTACCCGTTAATGGAATCTCATATTGAGAGGGGTTAAGGTAACCCATAATATTTAAGGAGAGATTACCAAAGGTGTGTCTCCAGTTCACGAAATTGTAGACTCCCCCGTTTTTCCAGTCACAGTAGAGAATGTAGTTAATGTTATCGAACATACCGATTGGGTAATTTCCGGAGAGGGCTGTAAGATTCAATGTGTTGGAAAATGAGAAGGGCTCTTTATCAGATGAGATAACGAGATGTTCTGCAATAATGTTGAGCCCGTTTCCGACTCCAAAAGTGTAATCTGTACCTGCACTTATCATCACCTGGTTGGTTAAAATGCCAAGATTGGCCCTCTTGTTAATCCAGGTTGCCTCCAGAGATAGTCCCACTCCTATATCCAGCTTTAGATCAAATGCATATCTATTCTCCGGAATACCGGGAGTTCCGGTAAACAGAGCCTCTCTTCGGTGGAATGTGAATGCCGCCTCTCCTTGCGGAATTGCAAACTGAACTCTTCCTCCAAACTCCGGAGTCCAACGGGATGTAGTTCCAACCTCCCAGGGCCTTGTCTCACCGTTACCATATAGCATCCAGAGCCATATATTTGTGTTATTTCGAAAGTAGTACCTCCCGAGTGCTCCCCACACCCCCTCGGTAAACTGGAGCGGGTCACGGGGATCAACTCTGTCAAACCACATAAGGGGTCTTAACAGGGTTGCAGATCCAAAATTTATCTTTTGAAGCCCAACCCTCAGCTCTGCCCTGTCGGAGGTCAACTTTGCCCACCCCCTGTAAAGTTTGATATCTCCACTCCAAAGTGACTCTGTGAATGGCTTAAAGCTTCCGTTGCCAAACATATTGGCAGCAACCTCAAACTCTGCACCTTTAGTCTCATAGTTAACCTGAGGCAGATATCTCCCGCCGGTGATAAGAGGTAACTCTGCCCCGGAGTAGTAGCCTGCCCAGCCGCTCAACTGCCCTTTAAATATTATCTGCTGGGAGAGTCCCCACCCTGAACTTATCATAAAGAGAGCTAGCAGGAGCAGCGGTTTTGTTATATATCTTAATTTGAACATTTAACTCTTCTGCATTATTTTTCGGGTGCTATTCCGTATGCCACAATGTTTGTAAGCTCCATAATCATCTCGGAGGGGGAGGAGTAGAGTTTCATAATTGCTTTATCTTCCAAAATGGCTATAATCTGTGTGCTAAGTGCCACAAGCAGCTCCGGTTTGAACCCATTACGAAGCACTCCGGTCTGCTGAGCATCTCTAATAACAGAGATAATCTCCTGCCACGACTCCTTTGTTTTTAAAACCATATAGTGCTGTAGCTCCGAACCGGAATCTGTGTAGAGATCCTCAATAAACTCCCTGCTAATCTCTCTTGTACCCTCCAGCTTTATCTGCACAATAGAGTGCATCCGCTCATCTGCACTGCAATCTGTTTTCATTATCTCTTTGAACTTAACCATCCCATCTTCTATGATAATATCCAGAATCCTTTTTGCAAGCTCTATTTTGTTCGGGAAGAGCCTGTAAAAGGTCATCTTGCTTATTGATGCCTTTTTGCAGATCTCCTCCACTGTAACCCTCTTGAACCCGAAGCGCCAGAAAAGATCTTTTGCAGCGATTATAACTCCATCCTCTCTCTTTGATTTTACCTTTTTTTGCATATCTACCTGTTTTGTAAAACATACATTTACGGTGCAAATGTACGAAAAATGTAATATAATGCAAATATAGTAACATTTATTTTTGTGTTTTTGCCTTTTTTAAAATGTTCTTTAAAAAATAGTTACGAAATGACTACATTGGAACAGTTTTTGAGGGCCTGTTTACCAGCAATCTATAGGGATAAGTGCAACAGATTATTGCAAAGTTGTAACTAGCATCAGGAGCCAAAGGAGATAACTACAACCCAATTGACGGGTTAATTTTATAAATAGTCTCAATTAATACATTTTAGTTATGAATAGAACTAAAGTCTCCTGCACTCTTTTTTGTCTCTCCATTTTATTATCCTGTAATTCTACTGTAAGTATTCAAAATGAAACAGTTCCGGTGATTGATCTGGCATCTGAAATCGGGAAGGGGAGAGTTGTAAACCTCAGTGAAGTTGCCTCAGATATCCGATATGTTCAGCTAGAGACTTCTGATAGCTCTTTAATAGGAATGTATCCAAGGGTATTTTACGAGAACGAGAGAATCTACGTTCTCTCTGTGAGGGTTGTTAAGGTATTTGATAAAAATGGTAAATTTCTTTTCAAATTTGACCGCAGGGGAAGGGGAGCACAGGAGTACCAGTCGGGTAGCATCAGAGTGATGTCAAATACCGGAGATTTTATGGTACAGACTAATGCCCCGTTCGAGAGTGACAATCTCATATTCTATGACCGTGAAGGTCGTTATATTAAAAGAGCGACCATTCCCTATCAAAAATATACCTTTCAGGATAGAACAATAGAGATTAACAACAACCTTTTTGTAACATCAGCATCACCAAAATACAGAGACTCGGTTCACCTCTGTGCAATTGTTTACGACTCACTCTTCAATATTCAAAAAGAGATCCCGATGCCATATATTTCCGAAAATGCGATGGAGTCCGGTGGAGAAAGGATATTTATCTCCTCTGACAGTGGCCCTAAACCCCCCTCCAATATAATGTTTTCTATTAACTCTCCCCAGTTGTACAGATACGACGAAAGCATCCGCCTGGTTACATCCGAGAACGATACCATTTTTTCCATAGATTCAAAGATGAACTACTCACCTGCGTTCTCAATAAATTTCGGGAAATTTAAAAATGAGCCCCCTAAAAAGGATGTAGTTACTGAATTGGAGGGAGATTTTATAAGCTTAAGGCCAGGCTATTATATTGAATCTAGAAATAGTCTTATTTTAAACTTCTATTTAAGAAATTTTGCTCACGAGCCATATGAGAGGACAGTGGTTAACAGACAAGGAACCAGAGTACAAAAGTATGCAGACTGCTATGCTCTATTTGACAAAAAATCTGGAGAGCTAACTCTTCTTAATCAACCTGTTAAGAGTAAATTGGGTTTTCGCGAAGACATTATGGGTGGACCTGTATTTTTGCCGACACATATCTCCGGCGACTTCTATGCATCTGCACTCTTCTCTGCTGCCGAGATCATTGAACACGCCGAGACCAATAATGTAAAGGGAGAGCTCAAAAATATTATCTCAAATCTAAAAGATTCAGACAACCCTGTTGTTGCAATAGTAAAAATGAAATAAATTTTCTTGATATGAAGTACAAAATACTATATCCTGCAATACTCTCTTTTGCAATTCTCTTTTCCTGTTCGCCTAAAAACGACAAGGTCTCAACAGATCTAAAGTTTATTGATGTTGAGGGAGCCATTGGCTCCGGCAAAGTTGTTAAAATCAGTGAGATATCAGATGAAGTTAAATATATTCCGCTGGAGACCAGTGAGCTGGCACTTGTAGGTGGCAGCTCAGGAAGAGGGCTTATTTACGAGAATGGGTTTATCTACTTTCCCGAGAAAACTGCTTCCAATAATGCTATGAAGATATTTGACAGTAAAGGAAGGTTTGTCAAGTTATTTAACAGAAAGGGGAGGGGGCCGCAAGAGTATGATGAGATGGGAGGAATGAGAGTAGATTTTACTACTGGAAATATAATTGTAAGATCTTATACAAAGAGTCTGGAGTATACTGCCCTTGGTGAGTATATCCGAACAATTAATTATCCGGACTCAATCAAAGATGTTTTATCTTATAACACTATATTCAAACTTGACCAAAACAGATATATTTTTCCTATAAGTGTTTCAAAGAGTAAGGCTTACTCTGCAATAATTGCAGACTCCGCATCCAATATTTTACATAAGATAGATTACCCGCAAAGCGGAAGAGATCTTATTGCCGCAAGTGGTGGTTTTAGCACAATCACAGACTCCTATCTCTTCTCTTATAAAGGGGTTCCAAGGGTAATGAGAGCACAGGATGGGGAGATTATCTCAATTGCCAAAGATTTCACCATCGACACTATCTACTACCTCAATTACGGCAAGTACAGAATTACCGGAGATAATGTTAAAACGATGAACAACCAGAGCCCTCTCATTCACAGGTTTCTGAATATTATGGAGAGCGAGAATTATCTCTTTTTTTATTTCAATTTAAGGTCACTTGCGCACAAACCTATGGTTTTGTTAGCAAAGCAGTCAACGGGAATAGAGACAACACAAACCCTCTCCCACGCGCTGTTTAATAAAAAAACCGGAGAGTTTACACTGGTAGATCAACCCGAAAAATATCAGAAAGGGATGGTTGACGACCTGGAGGGTGGCCCTGCATTCTGGCCGGATTATATATCGGGCGATGGGTATATGATCTCCTATATAACTGCACTTGATTTTATAACTTACTCACAGAGGGAGGAGTGCTCGCGCTATTTTAAAGAGGTTGCATCTAAGCTCAAAGAGACAGACAACCCTGTTATGGTACTGGTAAAGCTAAAATAGCTCATAATTGTATAATTTTCATATCTTAATTGCTACTTTCAAATTTCAGATATATGGTTAAAAAAATATTAATTCACCTTTTTGTTTTAGCTGTGGCAACCGGGCCGGCATCTTTAAGCGATCTCTTCTCGCAACAAAAACACCGTCTCACAATGACTCTGGAGCAGGTGCTGGAGTGTGCCGGAGAGCAATCACCCGGAGCACTGGTTGCTAAGCATAATTTTCTTGCCAATTACTGGCAGTTTCGCTCATACAAAGCGCAATTTTTGCCATCACTTAACCTTAATGCCTCTCTTGGTCAGTATGACCGCTCCCTGAGGGCACTTCAAAACAGCCAGACAGGAGAGATTAACTACATTACCAATAACAATCTGAGCAACTCTCTATCACTCTCTGTTAATCAGAATATCCCACTTACTGGAGGGAAGATATCCCTTGTAACAAACCTCTACAGGTTGGATCAGTTCTCCCCCTTTGAGAGTGTTACTTACAATTCAAAACCTGTTAGTCTTCAGTACCAGCAACCCTTAAAGGCTTACAATACCCTAAAATGGGAGAAGATTACCGAGCCAAAGAATTTTGAGAGGGCCCAGCGAGCCTATCTGGAGAGTATGGAGGAGATAAACATACAGGCAACCTCCCTCTTTTTTAGTGTTCTCTCTGCACAAATGAGCAAAGAGATGGCTGTGAAGAAATATGCCTCAACCGAACTCTCTCTTAAGATTGCCCAGGAGAGGTTTGAGATAGGCTCTATCTCAAAAAACGATCTGTTGCAGTTGAGGCTGGGTCTTTATAATGCTCAGCTGGAGATAAGCGATAGCGAACTAAGCTACGATATGAGTATGTTAAGGCTTCGCTCTTTTTTGGGATTCAATGAAAACGTAGATATTGACCTTGTAATGCCACAAAAAGTGCCGGACATACAGCTCAATTTTAACGAAGTCTACTCTAATGCTCTTGAGAACTCATCCAATACAATCAATAATGAGCTTTCACTATTGAGCGCACAACAGGCAGTAGCCCAGGCAAAATCTGTAAATGGGCTGCAGGCCTCACTATTTGCGCAGTTCGGCCTTACCCAAAAGGGGAACGACCTCTCAACAGCATACAGGAACCCGATGGATCAGGAGATGATAGGGTTATCACTCTCATTGCCTATTCTGGACTGGGGTCTTGGTAAGGGAAAGATAAAGGTTGCCAGGTCAAGGGAGGAGGTTGTCAGAACGCAAATAGAGCAATCGATCTCCCAATACAGGCAGGATATGTTAATCAAGGTTCTGGAGTTTAATAAACTCAACATTAAATGTAACACATCTGCACAGGCAGATTCAATTGCAAAGCTAAGGTATGAAATTGCCAGCGAGAGGTTCAAAAACGGAACCCTTAGTGTCCTGGAGCTTAACTCTGCACAGTCAGATATGGACAACTCTGCCTCCAGATACATCAGCGAGGTCTCACGTTTCTGGCAAAACTACTACACACTAAGAAAGCTCAGTCTATATGACTACATAAAAAACAGAGAGATTTCGGTTGATTTTGACCAAATGGTAGATTAACCAACAGATTTATGAAATTAAACATTGAAAAGATATTAAAAATCCGGAGTATGATAAAAGGCATTTTCGTTACAATTTGTGCACTGATAATAGTTTCGTGCTCTCCCAAAGGTGGAGAAACAACCGAAGATACAGAGGCTGCAAAGGCAGGTTTTGTTGCGGAGAAGAATCTGGTAGATACTATGATTTTAAAAAGAGTGGATTTTAACAGGCAGATAATTACAAATGGCAAGCTGCGGGCAGTAAGAAAGAGCGACCTCACCTTCAAAAGTATGGGTACAATATCGGAGATATTTGTCAAAAACGGAGATTATATCTCCTCCGGAGAGAAAATTGCCCAGCTGGATATCAAAGATGCTCAGGTAAAACTGAAGTTGGCATCAGAAAGGATGGAGAAGGCAGAGCTTGACTTTGCAAATGATTTAATTGGGTACGGCTACGGCAGAGATACATCTGCAGTACCTGCAGAGGTGCTAAAGATTGTAAGGATAAGATCGGGCTACAACTCATCTATCAATGATCTTACTCAGAGCAGGGAAGATCTTATAAACACAACTCTTACAGCCCCTTTTGCGGGAAAGATTGCAAATATTAAGGGGAGAGTATATGAAGGTGCAACAGGAGTATTCTGCACCCTCATTGACGACACTAAATTTGAGGTAGAGTTTAGCCTATTGGAGTCTGAGCTCTCATTCATAAGGATTGGTAACTCAGTAAAGGTGGCCTCCTTTGCAGAGCCGGAAAAATTCTACACCGGTGTGGTGAGTCAGATAAACCCGGTTGTAGATGAAAAGGGGCAGATTCAGGTGATGGCGGTGGTAAACAACACCGGCGGAAAACTTCTCGAGGGGATGAATGTTAGGGTTTTAGCAGAGAATCTCCTTCGCGGGAAACTTGTGGTACCTAAAAGCGCCGTAGTGATGAGAGATAATTTTGATGTACTCTTTCGGTTAAACCCTGCCACAGGGAAGGCAATGTGGACCTATGTGAAGGTGGAGATGACCAATACCGGTTTTCACGCAGTCACTGCCAACGAAGATAAAAACGCAGAGATTAACGAGGGTGACATAATTATAATCTCCGGTAACCTCAACCTGGCAGAGGGTTCAAATGTAGAGATTAAAAGCAGATAGGTTATGATAGGCAAACTGATAGAGAGGCCCATCGCCGTTACAATGACAATTATTGCCATTGTTGTGCTTGGTGCCGTAGCAATAGGAATGCTGCCCGTCTCTCTTATGCCGGAGGTGGATATTCCGAGAATCACCGTACAGGTGAGTGCTCCGGGCTATTCGGCAAGAGAGATAGACCGTACAATGCTAAAGAGTCTTAAATATCAGCTCCGTCAGGTCTCTTCTCTGAAGGAGTTGCGAAGCGAAGCCAGCAACAACTCGGGAATTATCTATATGGAGTTTGAGCACGGCTCAGATATTCAGTATCTCTTTGTGGATGTTAATGAAAAGATAGATAAGGCAGGGCTTCCAAAAGAGATGGAGAGACCTAAGGTGGTAAAGGCAAGTGCTACAGATATCCCCGCTTTTTTCATAAATATGACCATCGAAAACTCCAGTTCAGAGAAGTTTCTGGAGTTGAGCCGTTTCGCCTCAGATGTAATCTCCAAACGAATTGAGCAGATTCCGGAGGTGGCTTTGGTAGATATGAGTGGCCTCTCTCTCCCGGAGATTCTCATAACCCCCTACACTCAAAAAAACAGGGCAATGGGGGTCTCGGAGAGCACCCTTATAAATGCAATAAACACAAATAACCAGCAGTTGGGTAATATCTCCATTAAAGATGGACACTACCAGTGGGATATAAGGTTTATGTCCGAGATCCGTTCAAAAACAGATATTGAGAATATAAACCTTAACATCAATGGCAGGGTATTCAAATTTAAAGAGCTTGCTGCTGTTACCGAAAAACCTGCAAGGGCCAAAGGGATGGCACGGTCAGACGGGAAACCTGCGGTTAGTCTGGCAGTTGTCAAGCAGTCAGATGCTAAGATGGCCAACCTTAAAAGCTCATTGAACACTCTTATGGATGATTTTAATAAGGAGTATCCGGATGTGCAGTTTAAGGTAACCAGAGACCAGACCCAGCTTTTGGACTACTCAATATCAAATTTGAGAAACAATATTCTTTTGGGTGCAATCCTTGCCTGTTTAGTTATCTTTCTCTTTTTACAGGATTTTAGATCTCCAATGTTGGTTACCATCACAATTCCACTCTCGCTTGTTGTATCGCTTCTCTTCTTCTTTGTTGCAGGAATCTCCATAAATATTATCTCCCTCTCCGGGTTGATTCTGGGTATTGGGATGATGGTAGATAACTCAATAATTGTAATAGATAATATTACACAGATGCGAGAGCGAAGAGTCCCTCTTAAAGAGGCTGTTGTTCGGGGGGTGGGAGAGGTTTTCGCCCCGATGTTAAGCTCTGTTCTCACCACCTGCTCAGTCTTTCTACCTCTTATTTTTCTAAGTGGAATTGCAGGAGCACTTTTCTATGATCAGGCAATGGCAGTTACAATAGGGCTTATCTCGTCATTAATGGTGGCAGTCTTGGTTATTCCGGTCTACTACTACCTCTTCTATGGAAAAAGCAGCGGTGTTACCACAAACAGATATCTCTCAAAGATTCAAATAATAGATTATCATCTGTTTTACGAAAAAACTCTCAAATGGGTCTTCAGACATCAGAGGTTGGTCTGGACAATATTTATTCTTACAATCCCCGCCACTTTTTTCCTTTACAAAGAGATAGATAAATCTAAATTACCACCGGTTACTCACGACGACACAATTCTCTATATCGACTGGAACCAGCCGTTAAACCCGACAGAGAGCGATTATAGAGTCGAACTAATCTCAAAAAAGGTAAAAGAGCTTGTCGCACACAGAAGCACCTATATTGCCGGTCAGCAATTTATCCTTTCACACACACCCGAACTCACTCAATCTGAGGCTTTAGTATATTTAAGAGCAAACAGGCCGGAAGATTTATTTGAGATAGAGACTTTGATTTCAAATTCTTTAAAAACGCTCTACCCGCAGGCAACTTTTCGTTTCTCAATGGCAGACAATATCTTTAATATGATATTTTCAGATAAAGAGTACAACCTTGTGGCCAAGATTATCGGAAAGGATAATAACCCGCCGGACCCGGACAAATTAAACCTATTTCTGGAGAAGATATCTGCTCAAATCCCTACCCTTTACATAGAGCCGGTTTTATGGCAGGAGCAGATTCTGCTTGTGACCAGGCCGGAGATGTTATCACTGCACAGAGTTGAACACAGCGCCATACATAATGCAATTCAGAACGCTGCAAGAGAGAGCCGCCTCTTCTCTATAAACCACGGAACCTACTCTGTACCGATAATTATGGGGGATGAAGAGAGCTTTAGCAGCGATTTTACCAAACTCTCACTAAAGAGCTCTTCCGGAGTAGACATTCCACTCACTGAGTTGCTTCGCGAGAGCCGTGTTAGGGACTTCAAGAGTATTGTCTCCGGAAACGAGGGGGATTACTACCCTTTAAACCTAAAGGTTGCAGATAGAGATGTTAAAGATGTAATTCAAAAAATCGAGGCTGCTGCAAAGGCAGATAAGAATTTCGATGTGGTCTTTGCAGGGAGCTACTTCTCAAATAGAGAGCTTATAAAAGAGCTGGTGATTATTCTCACTGTAGCACTGCTGCTCCTCTTCTTTATTTTAGCTGCTCAATTTGAGTCTTTGATACAACCTTTGATAATTCTCTCGGAGGTTGTTGTTGATATCTTTGGGGCGATGCTCTTTCTTTGGGTTTTCGGGTCGGGTCTTAATCTTATGTCAATGATTGGAATCGTGGTAATGAGCGGTATTATCATTAACGACTCAATACTTAAGGTAGATACAATAAACCGTCTTCGAAGGGAGGGGTACTCTCTGCTTAGAGCAATTATAACCGGAGGTACCAGAAGACTTAAGCCTATCCTAATGACCAGTCTCACCACCATATTGGCAATTGCTCCGTTTCTTGTAAGAGGTGATATGGGTTCAGACCTTCAGTACCCTTTATCTCTTGCGTTGATAGGGGGTATGATTGTGGGTACAATTGTTAGTATCTACTTTATTCCGGTATTCTATTACAACATCTATAAAAAGAGGAGCAAATGAGACTACCATCATTTTCCGTAATACTCATATTTGTAGTACTTGTTGTGGTTGGAGCGGGAATTGCACCACTGCTGAGTCTTCAATACAGTCCTACGGTTAAAAGCAAAAATCTCTCGGTATCATTCAACTGGCCGGGAGCTTCTGCTAGGGTTATTGAGGCCGAGGTTACATCAAAACTTGAGGGGGTTATCTCAACTCTATCCGGAGTTGGAGATATAACCTCAACCTCATCTAAGGACAGGGGCTCCATAAATGTGGTTTTAAAGCCATCTGCAGACCTCGATGCTGTCAAGTTTGAATTGGCTTCACTCATACGCAGAGTCTATCCCAAACTCCCGAAAGAGGTCACATTTCCTCAGATTGGCTCAAGGTCGCCATCTAATTACAATCCCTACTCCTCTCCATTCGCTTCACCCTACTCCTCACCTGCAGATGCCAGGCCTATCCTTACCTATACAATCAACTCCTCCCTCTCTCCACTGAAAATAAACGAATATGCCCAGGAGAATATTGTAAATGAGCTCACATTAATTCCCGGTTTGGGCAGTGCAGATCTCTCCGGTGCAACATCTTATGTATACGAGATTGAGTACAATCCGGAGTATATCGGGAGTCTTGGGGTTAGCGCCCAGGATATCACATCGGCAATAAACAGCAATACCGGAAGGGAGAGCATAATGGGAAACAGAGATGGCGTTGCAATTGTATTAAGAACACAGGGGGCAAACGAGTCTTTAAAAAAGATACCGGTTAAGAATGTAAACGGAAGAATTATTACACTGGAGGATATCTGCACAATCACCCTTAAAGAGGAGCAGCCCGCCAGATATAGCAGAATAAATGCTCTCAACACAATCAACCTCTCCATTAAGGCAGACAGGGGTGCAAACAATCTGGAGCTGATTAAGGCAGTTAAGAGCAAGATGACTGAGCTGAGTAAAAGATTTCCCGAGAACTTCTCTGCTATGATTATTCACGACCAATCTACAGAGATCAAGGGGGAGATCAACAAAATTTTAAGACGAACAATCCTCTCGGTGATTATACTGCTTCTGTTTGTGTATGCTGTGAGCAGGAGCCTCAGGTACCTCGCAATTATAACAGTCACATTAGTAGCAAATATATTCATTGCATTTATCTTCTACTACATTTTCAAGCTGGAGATACACATCTACTCTCTGGCCGGAATAACGGTCTCTCTGGGAATTATCATAGACACATCAATAATAATGATATCCCATTACGGTTATTATAAAAACCGAAAAGCATTCATTGCAATTTTAGCTGCCCTTCTCACCACAATAGGTGCCCTTGCGGTTGTCTTTCTTTTGCCTGAGTCTGAGAAGAGCATTCTCTTGGAGTTCTCTGCTGTGATAATTATTAACCTCGCTGTTTCTATGGCAATTGCCTTACTGCTGATACCTGCATTGATTGATACATTTCCTATTAAGGGAGTAAGTGCCTCTCAAAGCTTAAAAAGGGCGAGAAAAACATTAAAATTCAACCACTATTACGCACGTTATATCACATTTGCCAGAGCCCACAAATGGATCTTTATCCTTTTGATTGTGCTTGGCTTCGGTATTCCGGTGCATCTGCTGCCATCAAAAATTCAAAAAGAGGAGAACACCTTCCATAAGATCTACAACAAGACAATAGGGGGCTCATTCTATCAAACCAAGATGAAGGATGTAGTAGAGAAGACACTTGGTGGCTCAATGAGACTTTTTAGTAAAAGTCGTCGATTTGGAGGGTTTTACCGAGGCCTTGAGAGTCAGGAGATAAACATAAGTGCATCTCTGCCGGATGGCTGTACCGTACAGCAGCTAAATGACATTGTAACCCATATGGAGAACTATCTTACCCAGTTTAAGGAGATTAAAATTTTTCATACAAATATCAACTCATACAATAATGCCTCTATTACTATTTCATTTAAGGATGAATACGAATTTTCGGGGTTTCCTGCGATGCTTCAGAACGCAATTATCTCAAAAGCAATTGACTTTGGTGGGGCAAACTGGAGGGTATGGGGTATTGGAGACCAGTACTTTAGTAATAACGTGAGCAGCGGAGACTCCCGAAGCAACAGAATAGAACTTTCCGGGTATAATTACGACATTCTTTACAAATATTGCCTTGATCTGGCCTCTACACTTTCTGAGAATCAGCGGGTGAACGGAGCAGAGGTTTCGGGCTCGGGAGGGTTTGGCAGGGTAGGGAGGAATGAGTATTTCATAGAGTTTAACAGAGAGAGACTGGCAGGGCTCAACATAAGCCCGGCAAGCATCTACTCCTCTCTCAACAGAAAGCTTGCCCCTTCCGGTAGTGCACAGATAAAATCCTCAGACGGAAAAATAGTCAAGGCATCTGTAATCTCGGACGAGAACAGCACTTTTGATATATGGAATCTTAGAAGCGAGTATCTTGACATAGGTGACAGAAAGATAAAATTCTCAGATATCGGAAAGATAGATATGCGACGTACCGGTAATGATATCTTCAAAAAGAACCAACAGTATCTCCTCTCTGTAGTATACGATTTTATAGGTCCTTATGAGCTATCTTCTCGGGTGAGAGACAGGGAGATCAAGAGGATGAATGAGGAGGTGCTTCCGATTGGTTTCAGGGCCGGTAGCGATAGCTATGGAGGGATGATGTTCGGGTCCAGCTATTTTTGGATACTATTAATAATTATCGCTACCATCTATTTTATATGCGCCATTTTGTTTGAATCCCTCACACAGCCATTAATAATAATTATCCTAATCCCAATCTCCTTTATAGGACTTTTCCTCACATTCTCCCTCACTAAATTCACCTTTGACCAGGGAGGATTTGCAGCGCTGATAATGTTGAGTGGAATATCTGTAAATGCCGGGATCTACGTTATAAACCAGTATAATCTGCTTAAGAAATACGGAAAAGGGGCATTGTCTCCGGTTATGTTATACGTTAAAGCCTATAACCACAAAATAATACCCATAATGCTCACAATAGTCTCAACAATTCTGGGGTTGACACCATTTCTTACCGACGGTAAAAACGAGGTATTCTGGTTCTCTTTTGCTGTGGGAACAATGGGTGGGTTGCTCTTCTCAATAATCGGGATAATCTTTATTCTTCCCGTATGGGGGAGGAGAGTTATTAAAGCTCCTCTTTCCTGAGCCTGTATCCTACGCCTCGGATATTCTCTACAACAAGGAGGGTATCCGAGAGCTTTTTACGAAGATGGGAGGCTAGAGCTTCAAGTGATTTCTTGGAATCGATATCTTTATCGCCCCATATATTTATGAAAAGATCTCCGTTTTTGCAGATCTGGTTAAAGTTCTGGCAAAGAAGCTGCAGTAGTTTATTCTCATAAAAAGAGAGGGTGATTGTGGTCCCATCCTGCTGGAAAAGGCACCTCTCCTCCGGAGAGTAGTTTAGAGTCCCAAGGGTGTAAATATCATTATCTTTTGTAGAGATACTAAGGCATTTTTGAACTCGTATGAGCAGCTCTCTTAACCCGAATGGCTTTTTCAGGTAATCGCTGCACCCTATCTCGAAACCGTTGGCAACACTGCTATCGTCACTAATTGATGTTATAAAAATTATGGGGATGTTCTTATCTACTGCGCGAATAAGTTTTGCCAATTCAAAGCCGTCTATCTCAGGCATATTTACGTCAAACAGGAGCAGGTCCGGATGAAAGATATGATACTTTTCAAAGGCTGTTTTGCCATCATTGACAAAGGTGAGATCATAGCCATTCATCTTAAGGAACTCACACATTGCGTACCCGAAATTTACCTCATCATCTGCCAGCAGTATCTTCTGTGCCATTCTCATCGTTTTTTAAAGATAGTATAAACTTACTCCCCACCCCCACTTCGCTCTCCAGTTCAATCTTCCCTTTGTGTGCCTTTACAACCCACATCACATAGGTGAGCCCAAGACCAAAGCCTTTACCTTTTTGAGAGTGCTCTCTTTTGCTCACTCTGTAAAACTTCTCAAAAACCTTTGACTGCTCCTCTTTAGGTATACCGATACCATTATCCGCTACAATAATCCTGAAATAACTCCCTATTGTATTTGTCGTTACCGTAATAACTACCGGGTCGTCAGAATATTTTATAGCGTTATCTATAAGGTTTCCAATAGCGTTTGTAATATGAAGTTTGTCCCCGAAAAGCATCTCCTTTCCCGGCTCTATGTTAGCACTGAGATGGACGGTTTTTTTGGAGTCTACACTATGCCTTACAATATGTGGTTCGATTGCCTCATTTATGTTGAAAAGAGCTTTATTGAGGGGAGCCTGTCTTTTTTCAAATTTATTGATATCCAGTATATTCTCTATTAACCCGTTTAAGAAATTGAGCTGCTCCTTAGCTTTGCCAAGGAAGTACTTGGAATTTGCACCTTCGCTCATCTCTCCCACCTCAAGGTTGGTAATGGAGGATTGTAAGGGTGACCTCAGTTCGTGTGTCAGGAAGTGTGTGATATTCTCTTTAACCTTAGCCAGAGAGACCTGTTTGTAGAGCATTCGGGTCTGCATAATAATACTAAAGAGAATGAAGATGGTCACAATTAACGAAAGAACTAAAATTGTGAGCAGATCTCCCTTAAAAACAGAGGTCGGGTAAGAGATATTTGCATTTATGACCAAATCTTTGGATGAAGTTAAAAATACGACAGTCTCAAAAGTTGGAGTGAGAAAATGGAGACTTTTTTTCGCCACGATTTTTTCAATGATTTTTGATGTATCGGGAGTGGAATATTTAAGAGTAAAATTTGTATTGAGATTTGATTCTAATAATGACTTTGAGAAAAAGGCTGCAAGTGTATCCAGCTTCAAAGGGAGGTCTTTTTTGTAGACTTCCTGAAGAGCTTCTTGAACAGTTACCTTTGTAAAAGATTTTTTTTCTTTTTTTAGGTCTACATCAACAATTTTTCTCTCATTTTTTTTTGAATTATCTGAGAGTGTATTTGAGATAACCACATTGAATCCCTTACCCTTATTCATACTCAAGAGCCGACTGTCAAGCTCTTTGTTTATGGATTCATTTAACAGTATATCAGCATTTTTCCTGAACTCTGTCTTCTCACTCTCTATGATACGGAAGAGCCATACCCCCTGTAGTGCGAGCAGGAAAAGTATTGCAATGATAGAAAAAGTTAGTGCGCGATTGAGCATTTTCAGCAAATTGTCAGCATTCTGTATGCATTCTATATGCAAATCTAATAAATATTATTAATTTATTTGTAATGCAAAACAACAACAACTAAAAACTAAAAAGTCATGGAAACAACATTTGAAAAACTGAATGATCAAGAGATGATTAATGTGGTAGGCGGTCTAGAGAGAGTAGTCAGATATACCGACGAGCACGGTAATGTTTACTACATTATTATTCAGGAGAACGTAGAAGAGGAGACTCCAAGAAAATAAGGCAATTTAAGATTTCGTGCCAGGATGCTTACAAAATGCTGATAATCAGAATGTAAGCTTGGAGGTTAACATAATTTTTATTATGTTTGTGGTGATTATTGACTCTAAAAGAATAGTAAACTTTGAAGACTTTTAAATTTTTCTCTCAGATAGATGCAACAGATTGTGGTCCGGCGGCGCTTAGAATGGTTGCCAACTATTACGGACGTCACTACAATATGGAGAGCTTAAGGGAGAGATGCGAAAAGGGAAGAGTTGGAGTTAACCTGTTAGGAATCAGTAAAGCGGCAGAAGGAATAGGGCTCAGAACCCTTGGGGCAAGACTATCATTCGATGAGTTATGCAAAGCCACCCTGCCGGCAATTGTTCACTGGAACCAAAATCACTTTGTAGTTGTTTACGGAGTAAAGGGGAGGGGAGATAAGATAAAAATGCTTATAGCCGACCCGTCAACCGGTCTTGTAAAGCTTAGCCCGGAAGAGTTTAAAAAGTCCTGGTTCAGTACTGTTTTAAACGGTGAGGGGAGAGGAATAGCACTTTTTCTTGAACCAACACCAAAATTCTTTGAGGAGGCAGGCGACAAAATAGACCCAAAAGGGTTTCGTTTTTTGCTCTCTTACCTTAAACCTCACAAAAAACTTATTATACAGCTGTTTATCGGACTTCTTGCCGGTAGCATTATTCAGCTGATATTCCCTTTTTTAACACAAAGCATTGTAGACATAGGTATTGGTACCAGAGACATCGGCTTTATATGGCTTATTTTGCTTGCACAGCTTATGTTAACAATCAGTTCTGCCACTGTAGATTTTATCCGGGGATGGATACTTTTACATCTGGGGACCAGAATAAACATATCTCTGATTTCGGATTTTCTAAGTAAATTGATGAGACTCCCTATAGGTTTTTTCGATACCAGAATGACCGGAGACCTGCTTCAGAGGATAGGAGATCACAAAAGAATCCAGAGTTTTCTCACCGGATCTTCTCTTACAGTACTCTTTTCTATGGTTAATATCCTGATTTTCGGGATAGTTCTTCTATATTACAGCCTTACAATCTTCTTGGTTTTTCTGTTTGCATCCTTACTCTATGTAGGGTGGGTGCTTCTCTTTATGAGAAAGCGAAGAGAGCTTGATAACAGAACCTTTACACAAAATGCTGCAAACCAAAGTTCAATTATTCAACTAATAGCAGGAATGCAGGAGATTAAACTCAACTCCTGTGAGGAGCAGAAGAGGTGGGAGTGGGAACATATACAGGCAAGACTTTTCAAGCTTAATATCAAGGGACTTGCACTTGGTCAGTACCAAGAGGCGGGAGGAACCCTTATTAATCAGCTTAAAAACATATTCATAACGGTATTGGCAGCGGGATCTGTCATTAGCGGAGAGCTTACACTTGGTATGATGCTCTCTGTTCAGTATATTATTGGACAACTTAATGCCCCTATTTCCAACGTTATAGGCTTTATACGCAACTCACAGGATGCGAAAATGAGTCTCGAGAGGTTGGCAGAGGTGCACGAAAAAAACGACGAGGAGAGCCCCGACCAGTCACTTCTTTCTGATATCCCCACATCCAAACCAATCAACCTGGATAACCTCTCATTCCGATATGAGGGTGCGGGCTCTCCCTTTGTTTTAAAAAAGATCAATATCTCTATCCCTCCCGGCAAAATAACGGCTATTGTAGGTATGAGCGGAAGCGGAAAGACCACTCTTATAAAGCTTCTACTTGGATTCTACAAACCTGTCTCCGGTGATATCAGCTACGGAGACCATCGACTCTCATCTATAAGTATGAGCAAGTGGAGGCAGCGTTGCGGAGTTGTGATGCAGGATGGCTATATCTTCTCCGACACAATTGCCCGGAACATAGCCCCGGGAGAGGAGAATATAAACAAGGAGAGGTTGATAAAGGCGGTTGAAACTGCCAAAATACGAGAATTTGTAGAGTCTTTACCTCTCTCCTATAACACAAAAATAGGGCAGGATGGACTGGGGCTAAGCCAGGGACAGAAACAGAGAATTCTCATTGCAAGAGCCGTTTACAAAGATCCTGAATTTATTATATTTGATGAAGCCACTAATGCTCTCGATGCGAAGAATGAGCGAGATATTATGAAGAATCTCGATGAGTTTTTCAAAGGCCGTACAGTTGTTGTTGTTGCGCACCGCCTTAGCACCGTGAAAAATGCCGATAATATCATTGTCCTCGACAGAGGTATGATGATAGAGCAAGGCACGCATAAAGAGCTTGTTGCAAATGGAAGTGTTTATTACGAACTTGTTAAAAACCAGCTTTATGTCTAATGAGCGCAAATTTGAAATAAGATCGGACGAGGTAAATGACATACTCTCCAGGCCACCATCGTGGATGGTAAGGATTGGCAGTATATTGATGGCCTCTGTTCTGACTCTTATTCTTATAGGAGCTGCATTTTTCAGATACCCGGATATTATCAAGGCACCTATCGTTATCACTTCCGAAAACCTCCCCGCTCAGCTGGTTGCCAAACGTTCGGGGAGGATCCAGAGTATATTCCCCGATAACGGAGAGTATATAAAAAGGGGAGAGGTGATAGCCATACTTGAAAACCCGGGCTCCTACCAGGACTATCTAAAGGTAAGGGATATCTGCACCAACTACCTCAATCTCTCCTCGCCTCTGCCGGAAAAACTACTTCTTGGCGAACTTCAGGAAACCTACAGTCAATTTGTAAAGAGCCTCAAAGAGTACAGAACCTTCATCTCTCTTGACTACCACAGGAAGATGATAAACTCGGTTAGGCAGGAGACTGAGGCAAAGAGAGGGCAACTGAGGATTGCCCAAAGAAAAGAGGCTATAGCTATTGACCAGTATGAGATTGCAGAGAATTTGTTTAACCGCGAAAAGTCTCTCTTTGACCAAAAAACAATCTCTCAGCAGGATTTTGATCGTAGCAGAAGCAGTTATCTTGCAGCAGGTCAAGAGCTTGAAAGTGCCAGAGAGGAACTCAATAGAAACAGGGTAGAGGTCATCAAAGGTGAACAATCTATTTTGGATCTTGAGATGGAGAGAGAGGAGGGGTTTAACAGACTTAAAAGAGCAGTTGAGGCCGATCTTGATATTCTGATGTCGCAACTTGGAGAGTGGGAGCAGCTTAACCTCTTTATTAGCCCGGTAGACGGAGTAATCTCTTTTACAAGTTACTGGCAGGAGAATCAGAATGTTCATAACGGAGATATTGTTTTTACAGTTCTTCCCGAAAAAGAGAAGAAGATTTCGGGTAAACTATTTATCCCTATGGCAGGAGCCGGAAAAGTGAGACCGGGTCAAAAGGTAAATGTAAAACTGGATAGCTACCCCTTTATGGAGTTTGGAATGGTACAGGTTGAGGTTAAAACTATCTCACTTCTCCCCGCAAATATTGGTAATGAGAGAGTTTATATTGTAGGTGTAGATTTCCCTGAGGGATTGCGTACCAACTACTCTTTAGATCTAAACTTTAGTGAAGAGATGCACGGAGTGGGAGAGATCATAACCGAAAATGCATCTGTTCTTAAAAGAATCTTTTATCCTGTCAGGCATATGATAAAAAATAATTTTTAACCTGTTATTTTTTTTATTGTATATTTGTGCCGTATGGCCAATCTTGTTAAATATTCTCTCACTACTCTGCTTCTGGGTGCTTACTTTGTTACCAGCCCCGGGTTCGGCATTCACGAGTGCTCCAGCGAGGGGACAAGAGATATTCTGCTGCTAACATCCCAGACTAGTTGCAAAGATATTCATACTCATTGTGGCTGCGCTTCACAAGGCTGTACAAGCAAAGTTCACGATAACAACTGCTGCAAAACTGAGATTCACCATCTGGACTTAGATTATAATATTGTTGAGATAACCTCAACAATTCCGGGATATTTTTGTGCATTGGATTTTGCAACTCTCCCTTTTAGTGATGTTGCTCCCACAAATGCTCCATTCGGTTATAGATATACCGAGATCCGACACGGTCCGGATATTCCATCTTCAAATAAAACCTGTGCGTATAACTCTCAATGGAGATTGTAGATTAGTAATTATTGAAATCACGGCTTAACACCTTGATTTGTAGATCTATTATTAACAATCAACAATTTTTATTGAATTTATTATGAACTATAAAGGATTACTTTTTTTTATTCTATTTACTCTCTTTAGCGGATTGTCTCTCTACTCCCAAACAGTTAGTGGTTTTGTGCGTGTACAGAAGCCGGACGGCTCCGTTGAGCCTATGGCTTATGCCTCAGTTTACTGGCTTGAGGGCAAAATTGTTCTGGAGTCTGACGACAAAGGGCGATTCTCATTTGATAGAAAAAAAACCGATACTGTATCCCTGATTGCCACATTTGTAGGTCACACCAGAGACACTATAATTCTGGGCAAGGGTGAGTACAAAGCAGATTTTCTAATAAAGGAGGGGGAGGAACTTCGGCCAGCCAGAGTGGTTACAAGGCAGCAGGGCAACTATATATCCAAACTCGCCTCAGTAAAGACAGAGGTCATTTCAGCTGCAGGACTATGCAAGATGGCCTGTTGTAATTTGGCCGAGAGTTTTGAGAATAGTGCAAGTGTAACTGTTGGCTACTCAGATGCCATTACGGGCGCACGACAGATTCGTCTGCTGGGGCTATCCGGAATTTATACTCAGATGCTGGATGAAAACAGACCGGTGATGCGAGGGATTGCCTCCCCATTTGGACTCTCGTATATACCCGGACAGTGGCTGGAGAGTATTCAGATTGCTAAGGGCCCGTCATCTGTTATTAACGGAGCTGAGGCTATCACCGGGCAGATAAACCTGGAGCACCGCAAACCCACTGCAGAGCAGCCCTTTTTCCTTAATCTCTTTCTTAGTAACACATTGAGGACAGAGGCAAATGTTGCTTCTTCTATTCAGTTGAATGATGAATGGAGCACCGTAATGTTGGGCCACTTTTCAACAGACCCTGCAGATCACGACGGCAACCACGACGGATTCAGAGATGAACCTCAATCACTTCAGTTTAATTTCTCAAATCGTTGGGTATACCTTGCAAAGAACGGAATGCAGATTCGTTTTGGGATAAAGGCTTTGAGCGATAACAGACTTGCGGGGCAGACTACTTTTAATAGAGATAGTGAACGAGATCTTAACACTTGGGGCTCTACCATTAAAAACAAAGGAGTAAACGGGTATTTTAAGATCGGTGTGCCGTTAAGCGCAGGAAATACCAAAAATATTGCAGCTGTCATAGACTACTCATACCATAAACTGGACTCATATTTCGGAATGAAAGATTACAACGCAACTCAGAACTCTATCTTTGCTAATCTTATGTTTCAGAACCAAATCAGCGAGTTACATAAATACACCCTTGGCTTAAGTGCAATGGCAGACGATTATAATGAACATTTCAGAGACTTCCATTTAGGCAGCTACTACAATCAATACCCGGGAAGGTTTGAGAAATCTGTCGGTGCATATGGCGAATACACCTATACAAATGGGGAGAAGGTATCTGTGGTAACCGGAGTGAGAATGGATTACAATAACTACCACGGGTGGTTACCGGCACCTAGGATTAATATAAAATATGCTTTTGACGAGAAATTGATCTTTCGGGCACTAGGTGGTCGCGGATTTCGTTCTGCCAATGTTATTCCGGATAACCTGGGAGTACTCTCCACCGGAAGAAGGGTAGAGACCGGGACAAACCTTGATATTGAAGATGCCTGGACTTATGGTGCAAATTTAACGGGGTACTTTCCATTTGGGCTTGAAGATGCCTCATTGAGTTTCGACTATTTCAGAACAGATTTCAGAAACCAGGTAATAGTAGACCAGGAGTACGATCTCTCAAGAATATCTGTTTACAACCTGGATGGCAGGTCATTTACAAATACATATCAGGTAGACCTTAATGTGGAGCCCATAGAGAGACTCTCCATACTTACTACGTTTCGCTACACTGATGCGATGGTTACTCTTAAAGGGCAGGGGCTGGTAGAGAAACCGCTTACAAGCAGATTTAAAGGGGTCTTCAATGTTCAGTATGCTACAAGAATGAATAAATGGACCTTTGACGTCACCGCCCAACTTAACGGACCCTCAAGATTGCCATCTTTTTATGAGCAAGGTGGATATTCACCCATCTATATGATGTTTTATGCACAGGTTACCAAAAAAATAAGAGGAATGGATATCTATGTCGGAGGTGAGAACCTCTCTAACTTCAAGCAGAAACACGCAATTATTAATGCAGATAACCCATACAGTACCGGCTTTAACTCAACCGTAATCTGGGGACCTTTAATGGGCATAAAAGTATATGCCGGACTCAGATACACAATTTTCAAATAATAACGGATTAATAAATTTTTTTAACTATTTTTACGGAACATACTATTATGAAAACGATTTATTTTATTTCAATCACAATTTTGTCTGTTTTGCTGTTTGCATCAAGCAGTGCCAACGCTCAGACTAAAAAAGCAAAAACTGATGCCGAGGTTCTCTTCTCTATTGCTATCGATTGCCCTAGTTGCCAGAAAAAGCTTGAGTCCAAAATTCCTTATGAAAAGGGTGTAAAGGATATGAAGATAGACCTGGAAAGTCAGACCATCTGGCTGCTGTTCAGCTCAGATAAAACAACCAAGGAGACGCTGGTAAAAGCTCTTGAAAAACTTGGTTATCCTGCAAAGGAGATAGTTCCCGAAGCACCCAAGAAATAACTCTATAATTATTTAATAGGATGATCTATAGGTTCATCTGTTCTGCTTTAGCAATAATCGCCTTCTGCCCTCTCATTTCACAGGAGGCAGGAGGCGGTTCTGTTTTTTACGAGAAGATGAGAACTCTCCCATTTGAACAGAGGGAGACACTTATTGCAGAGGAGCTCATTGGAAGGAATATGCCTCAGTTTATAACCGACTTTGTTCCGGTTACTACAAGTCAGAGAGACGCTTCCGGTAAAAAACGGAGGGTAGTAATCTTTGTCTCTCCCGACTATCTCTCTATAGGAGACGAAAAGGATTACTTTATCATACCAATGGGTCCACTCACTGCACAAAGAGTAGCAAACTCATTTGATGCCTCTCTTCCGACGCCAAAAGTGGTAGATATAATCTATTTAAATTCCAAATTAAAGCTTGAACCATTTAACTTTATCCCGAGAGGCAACAGAAACGAAACTCCCGACATTCTCTACGACCACTCTAAAATAATACAGGCTCAGATTATAGCCGCCGGCAAAAAGCCGGGAGTTTTCGTAGCGGGGAGCAAGAAGGATATCGTTATCTCTTCTAAGCTAGCCGATCCCGCCAGAACCAGACACGTTACAATATATGGTTGGCACAAACCGGATGGAAAACCCATTCAGCCTGTTACAAATGTTCATATAAATACCTATGTAGATTACAGCCACGGAGTGAGACTCATCTCTAACCGTGTTCTCATTGACGGTAAAGAGTACCGATACAGGGAAATTCTAAAAGATAGCCTTTTACACGCTTTATTAAGTTACGAAACAGCACCTTTTACCATTGTCTCTTACCTGGAAAAAACCAATTAAATATGAAAAAAATTACAATTTTACTTTCGCTGATACTGCTTTCATTTACACTATCGGCAAATGACTCCACAGCCTGGATTCGAATTAATCAGGCAGGATATCTTCCAAACGATATTAAAGTGGCAGTCTATATCTCTATAAAGGAGGAATCTTCTCCTGATTTTACTCTTTACGATGCTTTAACAGAGAGAGAGGTTTTTAAAGGCGTCGGAAAAAGGTCTAAAGCATCGGATTGGGGAATGAAGAGTGCGTTCAGGTTTGACTTCTCTTCAGTAAAAAAGGAGGGTGGATATTATATAATCTCTAACGGTGTTAAGTCTCCAAACTTTAAGATTGCTGCAGACTCATATGAGGGTCTGGCAGATTTTATGCTTGTCTATATGAGACAGCAGAGGTGTGGAGATAATCCATATACCGGAGTGTTGTGCCACCAGGACGATGGTTTTATAGTTGACCATCCTACAAGAAGTGGCGAGAAGATTGATGTAAGGGGAGGGTGGCACGATGCTACCGACTATCTGCAATATCTAACCACATCTGCAACAGCGGTGTACCATCTTATGTTTGCCTGGGAGCAGCAAAAAGATAAGTCTCTGTTCAAAGATCTTTATGACAGCAGAGGGAGGGTAGGCTCTAACGGTACCCCCGATATACTTGACGAAATACGTTGGGGTTTGGATTGGCTTATGAGGATGAATCCCGAGGACAAGGTGATGTTTAATCAGATTGCAGACGACAGAGACCACGCAGGATTTCGTCTACCGCAGAATGATAAGGTAGATTACGGATGGGGTCCGGGAACGGGACGCCCGGTCTATTTTGTAACCGGAAAACCTCAGGGGTTGGGTAAGCATATTAACAGAACCACAGGTGTGGCCTCAACGGCAGGTAAGTTCTCTTCGAGTTTCGCAATGGGAGCGCAGGTTTTTAAAGATATTGACCCCGAATTTGCCTCAAAAATGAAGATGAAATCTCTTGAGGCGTTTAATTTTGCAGTTGAACTTCCCGGAAACACCCAAACAGCGTGTCTAAAATCGCCATATTTTTACGAGGAAGATACATATGTAGATGATATTGAGCTGGCAGCAGCCACGATGTACAACTATGGCAAAGAGCCCGAGTGGCGCAAAAAGGCAGATTACTGGGGAGAGTTAGAGCCTGTTACTCCTTGGATGGAGTTGGGTCGCGGGAGACACTATCAGTTTTACCCTTTTTTAAATTTGGGACACTACTATCTGGCAACCTCTTCCGATAAAGCAACCAGAGAAAAGTATCTCGGTTATATGCGCGATGCTCTTGAACATCTTAAAAGGCGAGCAGCAGATGATCCATTTGTTTTTGGAATCCCTTTTTTATGGTGCTCAAGCAACCTTGTATCTGCAGCAATAACTCACGCCCACCTCTACAGAAGGGCCTCAGGAGACAACAGCTACTATGAGATGGAGTGTGCACTGCGTGACTGGCTGTTTGGATGCAATCCTTGGGGAACCTCGTTGATTGTTGGTTTCCCAAAAGGAGGAGACTACCCGGACCAGCCTCACTCATCATACACCAGACATAACGGAGATCTAACATACGCAGGACTTGTAGATGGTCCGATTGAGAGGAATCTATTCTTAACAAGAGCCGGGAATGCCCTTACAAAACCCGATTCATACGCTATATTCAATAAAGGAAAGGCTGTATATCACGACGATATTGGAGACTACTCCTCCAACGAACCAACAATGGACGGTACTGCAGGGCTGTGCTACTACTTTGCTGCAATGGAGCAGGAGGGTAAAGAGCTCTCAACAGTGAAAGATAATTGGGGGGCGGTAGTAAGATTAAATCCTGCCTCAAAGACTATTTATCTGATCTTCTCTGCAGACTCTATGTTTCAGGGGGGAGATAAAGTGCTAAAAACTCTAAAGAGGAACAAGATAAAAGGATCTTTCTTTTTAACCGGCAATTTTTTGAGGTTAAAAGAGCAAAAGGGTATGATTGAGAGAATCATAAAGGAGGGTCACTATACAGGAGCTCACTCCGACAGACATATCTTATATGCTCCCTGGGATAAAAGGGAAAAATCTCTTGTAACGACAGACAGCCTTGCAAACGACATAAAGAGAAATTATGATGAACTGGCGAAATTCGGCATCGAGCCAAAGGATGCACCCTGGTATCTGCCACCATATGAGTGGTACAATAAAGAGTCTGTAAATGTTGCTTCGTGGCTCGGACTAAAGACAATGAACTTCACCCCTGGAACTGCTACCCCTGCCGACTACACCACCCCGGATATGAAAAACTACAAATCGAGCTCCGAACTAATCGATAAACTCTTTGCATTTGAGAAAAAAGAGGGGCTCAACGGTGCAATCATTCTTATTCACCCGGGTGTCGAAGATAGCCGTACAGACAGGTTGTATGACAAACTGGAAGATATTATTAAAAGATTAAGGCGTTTGGGATATAATTTTGAGCGGTTTTGATATTTTTTAAATACAATTTATAACTTTGTATCGCACCTTGTATCTCTTATATACAGGTGCGATATTTTTTTACCCAGTAATTTTGGTTTATGTATAAAATCGTAAGGAAAAGATTCCTAACACCCTTGATTGCACTAATGGATGTAGATGCTCCAAGGATGGCGCGCTCTGCAAAGCCGGGACAGTTTTTAATTGTAAGGGTTCACGACAAAGGGGAGAGAATTCCCTTAACAGTATGTGATTTTGACAGTGAGAAGGGGACGGTCACTATCGTCACCCAGGTAGTAGGAGCTTCAAGCAGAAGAATTTGCAATATGATTGAGGGTGACTCCTTCACAGACTTTGCCGGGCCTCTTGGCCAGCCTTCGGAGTTTATACATATGTCAAGGGAGGAGCTATCTGCCAAGCGCTTTCTGTTTATTGCCGGAGGTCTGGGGACAGCTCCGGTTTACCCTCAGGTAAAGTTTCTTCACTCTATGGGTGCTAAGATTGATGTAATTATTGGGGCTAAGAGCAAAGATATGGTCATCTTCGAGCAGGAGATGAGAGATATTTGCGAGAATCTATATATCTGCACCGATGATGGCTCCTACGGGAAAAAAGGTCTGGTAACCGAAATGCTCAAAGAGCTGCTGGACAGGGAAGAGAGGTATGACCAGGCAGTTGCAATAGGCCCTATGATTATGATGAAATTTGTAACTCTTACTGCTAAACCATACAACCTACCTCTCATAGTGAGTCTTAACACCCTAATGGTTGATGGCACTGGAATGTGTGGAGCTTGTCGTGTGTCTGTTGGGAGTAAAACTAAGTTTGCCTGTGTAGACGGTCCCGAATTTGATGCTTACCTTGTAGATTTTGACGAGGCTATGAGGCGTCAGGGGATGTACAAAAACATTGAGCAGGAGGCAGACCATAAATGTAAGATTGATATAGAGCGGCATAATTAAAGAGGATAAGAAAATATTCTAAAGAGATTTTATGAGAAATAAGATACCAAGAGTTCCTGTCAGGGAGCAGGATCCAAAAGAGAGGGTTAGAAACTTTAGCGAAGTTTGTTACGGGTACAATGAGCAGGAGGCGATGCTTGAGGCCTCAAGATGTCTTGGGTGTAAAAACCCTGCCTGTGTTAAGGATTGTCCTGTAAATATCCAGATTCCTCAATTTATCTACCAGGTGGAGTTGGGTAATTTCGAGGAGGCTGCAAGGATTCTATTTACAGACAGTTCCCTACCAGCAGTTTGCGGGAGAGTATGCCCACAGGAGACTCAGTGTGAGGGGAAATGTATACTAGGGGTTAAGAGTGAGCCGGTAGCAATTGGCAAGTTAGAGAGGTTTGTGGCCGACTGGAGTCGTCAAAAGGGGATAAAATTCACAGATCGTAAACCTCTTAACGGCAAGAGTGTTGCCGTGATAGGAAGCGGGCCGGCAGGGGTAGCCTGTGCAACTGACCTTGCGAAGATGGGGTATGATGTGACAATTTTTGAAGCTCTGCACGAACCTGGGGGTGTGTTACAATATGGAATTCCTGAGTTTCGTCTTCCAAAGGAAGATGTGGTAAAGGCAGAGATAGATAATGTCCGTTCACTGGGTGTTAAAATTGAGACCAATGTGGTTGTTGGCAGAACCGTTACCATTGATTCACTTTTAGTTGACGAGGGGTTCTCTGCAATCTTCATAGGCTCAGGTGCAGGATTGCCTAAATTTATGGGTATCTCCGGAGAGAATCTCAATGCTGTAGTATCTGCAAACGAGTTTTTAACCAGGAGCAACCTAATGAGAGCATACGACCCTGATTATGAGACTCCAATTTATGTTGGCAAGAGAGTTGCTGTAGTTGGCGGCGGGAATGTGGCTATGGATGCTGCCCGCACAGCACAGCGTCTTGGCGCTCAGGTGACTGTGGTATATCGCAGAACTGAGAAAGAGCTGCCGGCTAGAGTTGAAGAGGTTCACCACGCAAAGGAGGAGGGTATCGTTTTTCGGATGCTAACAAATCCTGTTGAAGTTCTTGGAGACGAAAGGGGTTGGGTGAGAGGATTAACCTGTATTAAAATGGAACTGGGAGAGCCGGATGCAAGCGGCAGAAGATCTCCTGTTCCGGTTCCAAATTCTAATTTCGACATTGAGACAGATGTGGTGATTATGTCGCTGGGTACATCTCCAAACCCGCTTATTGCGAACACCACCCCTGGACTACAGACCAATCGCTGGGATTGTCTTGTTGCAGACGAAAGTGGCGCTACCACACGTCCCGGAATCTTTGCAGGAGGTGATGTTGTGACCGGAGCTGCTACCGTAATTCTCGCTATGGGGGCAGGACGAAAAGCGGCAGAGGCAATTGATCTGTATCTGCAAGGCAAATAAACAATTTTTTTGACTAAATTTGCGGGTTTAATAACCGGAAGTAATGGCACAAAAACCCACAATACCTAAAGGAACAAGAGATTTCGGACCAGTTGAGATGGCCCGGAGAGACTATATTTTCAACACTATCAGAGGCTGTTTCAAGTTGTACGGGTACTCTCCAATCGAGACTCCGGCAATGGAGAATCTTACCTCTCTTTTAGGTAAATATGGTGAAGAGGGTGACAGGCTTCTCTTTAAAGTGCTAAACTCCGGAGATGCTTTTGCAGGTGTTGAGCCATCTATGCTCTCAAACAGCAATTCGCTTTCGCTAAAAGTTTGTGAAAAGGGGCTCAGATACGATCTTACAGTTCCATTTGCACGTTTTGTGGTTCAGCATCAGAATGAAATAGTATTTCCTTTTAAAAGATATCAGATTCAACCTGTCTGGCGTGCGGACCGTCCTCAGAAGGGGCGATACAGGGAGTTTTACCAGTGTGATGTGGATGTTATCGGCAGTAACTCTCTGATTAATGAACTTGAGCTGGTGCAGATAACCGATGCAATTTTTCGTTCACTGGGAATAGGTGTCACAATAAAGATCAATAACCGCAAGATTCTCTCCGGAATTGCAGAGGTGATAGGTCATCCCGATAAACTCACAGATATTACTATTGCAATTGATAAAATAGACAAGATTGGGCTGGAAGAGGTTAAAAAAGAGCTTTTATCAAGGGGAATAGAGTTAGAGGCCATAAACAAAATTGAGCCGATTTTGCTCCTTAGCGGGACAACAGCTCAAAAGCTGGAGGCGATGAGACCTATTCTCTTATCATCTGCAGTTGGTACTCTTGGCCTGAACGAGCTCACAAGAGTTTTTGAGCTTATCGCAATCTCCGGCGTTGAACAGGATGTAGAGCTGGATCTCTCTCTTGCAAGGGGGTTAAACTACTACACCGGGGCAATCTTTGAGGTGAAGGCAAAAGGGGTAGAGATTGGGAGCATCTGCGGAGGTGGCAGATACGACGATCTTACAGGTATATTCGGGCTCGCGGGGGTATCGGGTGTTGGAATCTCATTCGGGGCAGACCGTATTTATGATGTGCTGCTTGCCCTTGATAAGTTCCCGGCCGAGGCAGAGGGCGGTACCAAGGTTCTCTTTGCCAACCTGGGTGAGAGGGAGCAGGAGTTTATTATTCCTATTTTAAAGCGCCTTAGGGAAAATGGTGTAGTTGCAGAGATCTATACCGAGACAACAAAACTCAAAAAACAGTTTGACTATGCAGATAAGAGAGCCATACCTTATTTGGTCATTGTTGGAGAGGAGGAGGTTGCAAAGGGAATTGTGAACCTGAAAGAGCTTAAATCCGGAGAGCAAAAATCTCTTACAGTTAAGGAGTTGGAGGATTTCTTTGTTAAGTAAAAGAAATTAAATTTGGATTCTGACGTATATTGCTTTATCTTTGTAGCCCGTTAAAAAATTGATATTACCAACAATAAAAAATATACCGCGGAGTGGAGCAGTTGGTAGCTCGTTGGGCTCATAACCCAAAGGTCACAGGTTCGAGTCCTGTCTCCGCTACTAAAA
>CAYGOE010000011.1:0-18940 GCA_964351405.1 uncultured Muribaculaceae bacterium
CCAAAACCAAAAAAGTAGACATTGCCGGAGTTACCTCAAATTCTGGCAAAGCTGTGCTACCTCTTCCAGTATTTTTGCTAATTTGTTGCTGTTCAAATTTAAAGAGTCCAAGGTTGATGGATCTTGCAGGACTTGAGGGCAGGTCACAATATTTTTTTCCATCAGGTGCTGTTTGTCTAATTTTGAGAGGTTTGTAAGTGATGTAATAGGGTAAATCCCTTCTCTATCGATTATCTCCCTAAGACCCTCCCCCTTTGGATAGTCCCAACTTAGCAAATGAAGACCGCTACACTCACCGTACCTCTCAGCATCAACTGTAAAGCGTGTGTTTGTAACTATACCTCCCGAGAATTCAAAGCCGTCATACTCTGCTCTGGTTTTACGAAATTTGATTATATCATCTACACGGGAGCGGATATAGAGAGGAACTTGTACATTTGCGTTTTTACCGGTGCTCTGATAGTATTTACACTCAATAAACCTCTGTTCTCCGTTTTTGGTTGCAATGACATCAACTTCGTGAGTAACACAGTAGCCGTCAAGAGTCTTTGCCACCTCAACATCATAACCTAAAGCCTTGTATATCTCTCCGGCAAAATGTTCAAAGGGATGGCCGGTTGGACCCATCTCCATCATTGCGCTCTTTAGTTTGTATCTTGCAGCGTTACTTGTAGTTCTCTTCCTAAGCAGAGAGAAGGCCATTGTGTAAATTTTTTTGCTGGGTATTGCAAAAACTGAATCCATACCGGCCTGACCCCATCTAACACTGTCGGAAGTTTCGGATAACCTTTTGGTCTCCACCTCCATCCATTCCAGAATCTCACTTACAATCCTCTCAATAACACCGGACTCTGCTCCGGAGCGCATTAATGACTGTTTAAGCTTCTCTTGGGAGAAGATTTCAGTTTCGCCGGTAGATTTTTGCACATAGAACCTTGCCAAGGGTTTTGGGATGTTGTTCATTTTATTGTGATTAGTTATTTTCCGATAATCTCTTTATGAAACTATGCCGTATCTCTTTCGGCATTTATACAAAAATACTCATTATAAACAACATCCCAAAACCCTTGGCAAGGTTACCCATTTCTCTAATTGCCGGTATTAGCGGCGACAGCAGCCCTATTATTATTAACATAGAGCCGGAGATGATAAATGCGTTTGTAATTCCGATATTATCTGCAATATATCCTGTAGCCATAAGGCTAAGCATTGCGGGTATCATTATAAGACTATTATGGATGGAGAAGACCCTGCCCAGAACAGATGAGTGCAAATTTGTCTGGAGCAGAACCGTAAAGGTCCCCCAAAAAATTGCACCCGCCACTCCACCGATTAGAGTAAATGCGACAAAAAAGTAGAATCCCTGTTCAGGCAGAATGCCGGAAAATACAAAAGTGAGCCCAAGAATTACATACATTGCATTTATGAGCATCACATTATTGAATTTGAACTTTGGAAGACTCATCAACCCACCTCCGGCCAGCATCCCCACCCCCCAGGCAATCTCAACAATACTCATCTTAATTGTATCCCCTGCAAAATGATCTAAGGTCATAAGAGGAAAAAGGGTAGAGATGGGAACCATTGCCAGAGCGGCAAAAACTGTAAAGATAAACATCCACATCAGCCCCGGCCTTTTAATAACCTCCTGCAAGCCCACATTTAGTTCGTGGATAAATCTTCTGAACTCTGTTTGGGCCGCATTTTTGACTCTATCTATTCCATCCCACGGGTTTGGAATCTTTACAAATAGCAAAGATATGCAGGCAATCAAGGCTCCGGCAACATCAAACATCAGTACCCAGGTCATATCCAGAGTACTTATAAAGATCGCAGCAATTGCAGGTGCACCAATAGTACTCACAGAGAAGATCATATTATTCACACCTGCAACCCTCATAAGCTCGCTCTCGGGCGCAAGCAGTGGAACTGAGGCCTCCATTGCAGGCACGTGGAAAGCACTACCCATAGAGCGCAGAGCAAGAAGCAGATAAATAAGACCAACCTCTACATCTCCCAAATAGAATAGAATTGCCATAACAAGCGTAATGGCAGCTATATAGAGATCTGCAATTATCATCGTCAGTTTACGGTTCCATCTGTCTATAAGAACCCCTGTAAAGAGGCCGAAAACAAGCTGGGGTAAAAGCGAAGATATTGTAGCAAGAGCAAGAACCTCTGCAGATTTTGTCTCGACACTCAACCAAAAAATTACTGCAAAACTCACCACAGAGCTACTCATCGTTGAGAAGAGCTGCCCTGTCCAGATAAAGGCAAATGTACGTTTCCAGTTTTTATTTGATTCCATTCTCTAAACAACACCAAAATCATTTGGATGTTTAGTGTTGTGAAAATATATTTTGCGATTAGTAATTTTTTTTCAATATATTTGTTCGGGTTTTTACGAAATGATTTTTTAAATGAAGAAGACCAAATATTACACAGATGAGCAGGAGAAAATTGCCCGATACGGCAAAGCGTTCTCGCACCCGGTAAGGGTATTTATTCTGGACTTCCTTGCCAACAACCTAGATAAGTGCTGTTACAGCGGAGATATGGCAGAAGAGCTCCCAATAGCACGCTCAACTCTGTCGGAACATCTCAAAGAGTTAAAAAAAGCAGGACTTATTCAGGGAGAGATTACAGCACCCTACATAAAATATTGCATAAACAGAGAGAATTGGGAGGAGGCAAAAAGCCTCATCGCAAAATTTTTAGCACGGTAACTAACCTTGCCAAGCCTTTTGGGGCTTTGCTCAATATATGCAATTTAGCACTATTATTTGACTAACAGTTAATTGAATGTTAATTGAGTTTTTAATCTAAACATAGAAATAGAGTAATTTTTCAATAATGGAGATAAGAAAAGAGTTTAAAATCCTTTTTTGGATAGCTCTGATATTCGGAGTAGCCTTCTTCCTCCCGATAGAGAGTGCAATGTTCAATACAGCAATTGCAGCAACGCTTGATTTAGTTAAATGGTATGCCAGAGAACACACAGTTCTTTGCCTGCTACCGACATTTGTTATTGCCGGTGTAATATCTGTATTTGTAAGTCAAGGTTCTGTACTTAAGTATTTTGGAACCAATGCAAAGAAATGGCTTGCTTATACTGTGGCTGCAGTATCGGGTACAGTACTCGCTGTTTGCAGCTGCACAATTCTTCCACTATTGGCAATTGGAGTTGTTACCGCCGGTTTCCTTTTAGGATCTACCCAAGACGGGCAGACAATTGCCGGGATAATCCCCAACGAATGGATTAACACCCTTGTGGGAGGTAACTCATTTTTCTATAACTTATTTGCTTCTGTTGTAGGAACCTTTATGTACTTTGCAACCCTAACAGAGGTTCCAATCCTTCAAGGCCTTATTGCAGCCGGTATGGGAAAAGGCCCTGCATTGGCACTACTGCTTGCCGGTCCATCGCTCTCACTACCTAATATGCTGGTAATAAGAGGTGTTATGGGAACCCAAAAAACAGTGGTATATGTGGTTCTAGTAATTATTATGACAACAATTTCCGGATTGATATACGGAGCTATATGAAAGTATTAATACTCTGTACAGGAAACAGTTGCCGCAGCCAGATGGCGCACGGCTTCCTGCAATCTTTTGATAAAGATCTTATTGTACGCTCTGCCGGGACAGAAGCTTCCGGGAAACTAAACCCAAAAGCAGTTGCGGTTATGAACGAGATAGGAGTTGATATAAGTCATCACACATCTGACTCAGTAGATATCTATCTTGCAGATGAGTGGGACTTTGTAATTACCGTATGCGGTGGAGCAAACGAAGCCTGCCCTGCATTTATGGGAAAAGTTAAAACCCGCCTCCATATCGGCTTTGACGATCCCTCTCACGCAACAGGAAGTGATGAGTATATCTGGAGTGAGTTTCGCCGTGTGAGAGACCAAATAGGAGATAAGTTTTATAAGCTTTACAAAAAACAAATTAAGCACACTAGAATTTTATGAAGTTAAACACCAAAAATAGAGAATATGAAAACTTCGGAAAACAAATTGGCTTATTTGAAAAATACCTTACACTCTGGGTTGCTCTTTGCATCGGGGGTGGAATTTTAATTGGTACCCTCGCCGGGGACTCTGTGCAGATATTAAGTCAGATGGAGATATTCAGGGTTAATATCCCTGTTGCTATTCTCATTTGGCTAATGATATATCCTATGATGCTCCAGATAGATTTCTCAAGCATTAAAAATGTGAAGAGAAACCCCAAAGGTCTAATATTGACAGTTGTAATAAACTGGTTGGTCAAACCATTCACAATGGCATTTTTTGCCTGGATATTCTTCTCGAAGATATATGCCGCATTTATCTCACCAGAACTTGCAGGAGAGTATATAGCAGGAGCAATACTTCTGGGGGCAGCCCCCTGTACTGCAATGGTCTTTGTATGGTCCTACCTCTCAGATGGAGACCCCACCTACACTCTTGTACAGGTCTCTGTAAATGACCTGATTATTCTGGTGGCATTTATCCCGATAGTGGGGCTGTTGCTGGGAATAACAGATGTCACAATTCCTTACGACACTCTGGTTTCCAGCGTAATAATATATGTGGTTATTCCATTGATTGCAGGATATATAACCAGTAAGGTTCTCATAAAATCACACGGAGAGGAGTGGTTCAAAACTATTTTTCTCCCAAAACTGAAGCCACTTAGCATCTTCGCACTTCTTTTAACCCTGCTGCTTCTGTTCGCATTTCAGGGACCAAACATTTTAGGGAACCCTCTCATCATACTTTTGGCAGCAATTCCATTGGTAATCCAGACCTACTTTATCTTCTTTATAACCTGGTTTGCAGGTAGGAAGATAAAACTACCATACGCCATCTGCTCTCCTGCCGCAATGATAGGAGCAAGTAATTTCTTTGAGCTGGCAGTAGCAGTTGCTATCGCACTCTTCGGACTGCAGAGTCCGGCAGCTCTGGTCACAGTAGTTGGTGTTCTTGTTGAGGTTCCGGTGATGCTCTCCCTAGTTGCCCTGGCAAAAAGGTGGAAGTATTAAGCGCAAAATTTGCATATAGTATAAATTTTAAATAATTTAACCCAAAATCCTACAATAATGGAAACGGCAAAAGGCACAGGGGCTATGAGCCATCAGGAGATTAAACAGGTAATCAAAGAGAAGTACACCCGAGTGGTTGTGCCATCAAAAGATAACACAGGATCTTGTTGCTGTGGCTCCGGGAGCAGCTGCTGCTCTCCCGAATTATCTACATTCAGTGAAAATTACGATCACCTCGAAGGTTATGTACCTGAGGCAGATTTTGGTCTTGGATGCGGCATTCCCACTATGTTTGCAGATATCAAAAAGGGAGATTATGTTCTGGATTTAGGTTCGGGTGCAGGAAACGACTGCTTTATAGCCGCAGGAGTTGTAGGCGAGAGTGGCCTGGTTACAGGACTGGATTTTACAGACGCAATGGTAGAGAAGGCACGCAGCAATGCCAACAAACGCGGATTCATAAATGTAGAGTTTGTTAAAGGAGATATTGAGGATATGCCACTCCCAGCTGCTTACTACGATGTTGTTATCTCTAACTGCGTACTCAACCTGGTTCCGGATAAAAACAAAGCATTTGCCCAAATCAAAAGAGTTTTAAAACCAACCGGACACTTTTGTGTATCTGATATCGTAACTAAAGGTGAGCTTCCTGCAGAGTTACGTGAAGATGCCGAGATGTATGCCGGCTGTGTATCCGGAGCAGTTCGCAAAGAGGAGTATCTGGAGATTATCAAAAAGCAGGGGTTCAATAATGTAACTGTTTGCAAAGAGAACGAGATTGTTCTTCCACAGGAGGTTATAGACAAGTATTATAGTGTAACCGAGCAACAGGATAAGAGTTCAGAAAGAGGTATTTTTAGTATTACAGTAACTGCATCTGTGAACTGACAGTATTTTGTGAAACGCTCTAATTATGTGACACTTGTAAATTACATTTTTATGATTTTAGTAAATCGATATTTTTATATTGCAGATAAACAATTATATACACATAACACTGTTAGTTGAAATGCAAAATTTAGGATTTAAGCAGATTGACCCTAAGGAGATTCCGGGTAATCTCATTAAACTCATTGCCGATGAGTGGATGCTTGTAACTGCAGGCACCAAAGAGAAGTTCAACACAATGACCGCCAACTGGGGTGGGGCAGGGTACCTTTGGAACAGACCGGTTGCCTTTGTTTTTGTACGCCCCGAAAGATTTACATACAACTTTACTGAGGAGAGTGAGAGCTTTACACTCTCATTTTACGATGAGAAATACCGGGAGGCGCTAAATATCTGCGGAGTAAAAAGCGGAAGAGATTGTGATAAAATAAAAGAGGCAGCACTTACACCAATCTTTACAAATAAAGGCCTCCCCGCATTCGAAGAGGCCAAAATTGTTTTAGAGGTTAGAAAAATATATGCCGATATGCTCTCACAAGATGCTTTTTTGGATAAAGAACCAATTAAAAATCATTATCTTACAAAAGGTAATCTGCATAAATTATATATTGTGCAAATTGAATCTGTGTGGGTAAAAGGTTGATAAGTTGATTAAAACTTTGATAAGTTGATTACAGCTTTGATCAATTAACTACAAAATCCCACATATATTCAACTGAAGGTGGGCAGGTTATAGTTAAGTCATCTGTCCCGCAGTCCCATCTTCTGTTCTTGTTTAAGTCAAGAAGAGAGTTGGTACAAGACTCTGTAGACCCTGCTCCTAACCTCCAACTGAGAGTTACTGTTTTACCAGATTCAATAGTGAACCCACGAAGCTTCTCTCCGCCATTATCCACCTGAAATACTCCACCCACCAGCTTATGGTTACCTTGCTCTGTAAAGTAGTTGGGTGCAACCCAGCTCTCATCGTTTTCGTTGCAGGGAGCGAAAGAGCTGCCCATAGTCTCAAGAAGTTCATATTTAACTGTAGGGTTGGAATTTAGTGTAACAACGCGATAGCATCTGTTTTTTAAAGTAATCTTAATACTTCTATATGTTCCAGCCGGTATCTCAACCGGTGGAAAAGTGTAGTCCTCAAAATATTTCAGATCCTGATTTGTAACGGTTGTGAGTCTAACCCAGGTTAGATTATCTGTCCCTCCCACTTTTACCTCATCTGTTGATACCCAAACATCCCCCACACAAAATTATAGAGTAATCATTGTTGTCTGAGTAACATCTCCTGTCAGGTCCGGGTTTACATATGGTGCCTGGAGAGAGTTAATCTGGGGGTTGCTTAAAGCTTTTTGCAGATTACTTTGAGACTTAGTCACAACAGGATTAACCATTCTAAACTGGATAGTTCCAACCCCGCCTCCATCTTTGCTGCAGGCGCAGCTAATTGCTAGTATTAAAGTTATTATAAAAATTTGCAAAAAAAGTTTCATACGATTTGAATTTTTATTAAATACCTGATTATTAATCAAGCCCCACGATGCTTGGCAAGGTTACAACAAAATATCTTTTGTCATATTGATCTGAGCGGTTGAGTGGTCTTTGTCGTAATCGAATACCATATCGCCACTCTTTTTGACAAGCTCTACGTGGTTAAGTTTGAACCACACAACCATCTTACCTACCAGAACACCGGTGAGAACCTGAACGGTAAGGTTGCCGTTGGATTGCTGCACAATGTTAATATTGGCGTTGTTTTTTACACGTATCTGATCGAAGTAGATATCCTTTCCGTTTTGAGTCTGGATTGAGATTACACCGTTGCTGTTCTTGACAAAGTTGATCATCCCCAGATTCCTGTAGAGATTTGGGCAGTTTTTGCTGAATATTGGGTTGTATTTGTCCAACGTTCCCCTGGCATCGTTTCCGGAGAGGGTTGCCCCCATATTTTTAACCAAAAGAATTGCTGCAAATAGACCTGCAATACCTTTATCTGTATTGTCCATAACCATCGCATCTGTCTCTTTTTTTAGCATCTCCGGAGTTGCGGCAACAGCAGCACTGGCATACTCAGCCTTTGCAACCTCCGGAGTAGAGGAGAAGACTCTATTTACAATTCCGTTGTAGACAATATTCCCGTCACCCTCTGCAAAAAGTCCGTAACCTTTAAAATCTACCGGAGCAATAGTGCGGGTGAGTCCAAGCCTCGCTCCGCCGGTATTATAGGTAGCACTAAAGGCTATAGGAGCATTTCCCGGAATTGTGTCCAGGTTTAACTTAGACAACCATTTCACCGCTCCGCTCTTGCTTATGCAGGCAACAAAAGCATCCTGAGAGCCCGGGTTTGAACTCAATCTTGAACCGCCAAGAGAGAGGTTGCCCCGGAAGGAGCCTGCCACATAAATATCATCCCCTTTACATGCTGCAACAGAGATTCCGACACTATTCCCGGTTGACTCCATTGGCAATACCCAAACGGCACTACCACCACTCATACGTCCAACAAACCCTCTGTTAAGCTCTCCTGCATTTGGTAGTATTTTCCCTGCAAATGAGGCTATTCCGGTATAAAACCCGGTCAGTACAGTTGACCCGTCCGAGAGATATGAGAGGTTCCTGAGATTACTTCCGGGATAGCAACCACTCTCCTGAACAGAAGACCAAACTTGGTTCTCCCTATCTGAGGCACCCCTGATGTTGTTCATTGGAATCACAATTGGTGAAGATTCACGATACTGAGGCATTGCGCTCCCCACAGGAGCCCCAAAGTAGGTGGGATCTGCAATTACGTAGCGAGTTTTATTGATGTTGACATGATCTCCCTCAACCAATGAGGAGAACCTAACGGCAGTTGCCATATGGTCCGGGAACTCCACACCAACCATATCGAGCCCAACCAAATCTCTTACCAGATATGAGAAGAGTACCGAACGATCTTCGCAATCACTATACGGGTAAAAGAGGAGCTCCTCTGCAAAGAAGAATTTTTCGTAGCCAAACTGCTCAATATCTGTCTTATACTTAAATGAGTTTTGGGTAAAACTTAACAGAAACTCTACAGCCTGCTGCTCACTCATCTCCGAGATAATTGGTTTAAGTGATGCTGCTATCGACTCTTTTGCCTGAACAGAGACAGCGGCATTGAAGTATACAGGCATCTCAAGCTGTGGATAATCTTTGTAAAGATCTACCAACCCCTGGTCATAGTTGACCAATATACTGTATTGTTTATCTTTGTGAGTGAAGTCAAGATTTTTGGCAGAGAGCTTTCCTCCAAGATTCATAGGAGAGTAGATGTTGAAATCTATAACTTTGCCTGCTGTGAGAAAGTCACGGTCATAAGTTCTGATACTGCTTCCTGTAGAGTTTGTCACTATATATAGGTACTTGTCTCCCTCTTTGAGGAACTTCATCCCGTAGACACTATTATATGAAGGCAAAAGCAGTAAAAGATTGCCATTAGATTCAAACCCTATTCTTACCCCATATCCGCTCCGTACCATCATAAACCAGGTTGAGAGAATCTCTCCCTCTCTGTTGCCGGGGTATAGAGATTGTGCAACCTTGTTAACCAGAAGATAGTAGCAGTAGTCATTCAAATTCATATTTGATTTATGAACAGATAGTTGCTCAATAAGAGATGAATAGCCCGAAGCACTAGCCCTCTCCCAGTATGCAGATATTGCCCTCTCACCAGAAACACCAAAGAGATTAACATCAAAGGCAGGGTCGTAGCTTAGGTAGATGGGAACGCCATAAAAATTAACTCTTGCGTTTGCAAGATCGAGAGAGCTGTTTACCGATTTCATTACCGGAGGGCTCACAAAAGGAGCCTTTGACGGAATAGTAGATACAACTGTTTTTACCGGAGTGAGATTGGCTGCCTTCTTAGAGATTGCCCCCAACTCCTCTCTTTTAAAGTCCGGAATAACAGTAGGTTTAGGTTTGGAAGCTCTCTTCTCTGCAGCAAAGGCATTGTAGGCTTTCCACTCTTTATTGAGATACTCTTTATACTCCTTATCCTGTTTATTAAGATAGTCGTTGATCTCTTTAGCCATCCTTGCGATATAAATCTGCTCCTGCTGGACGAATTTCTTAAAATCTTCCGCCTCTTTTTTCCTGTACTCTTCGTAGGTCTGTGCTTTGAGAGGCATATATCCGCAGATGCACAGAGTAATTAAAACAGAGAGTGTTTTTAATATTTTTTTCATTTATCACCCGTGTTTATTTGTTCTATTTGGATAATTGGATAAAGCCTGTCCGAAACCAGGACCAGCTTTTTTAGCTTAGATCTTACCGTATTGCTCTCTGCAGTACGGCTAAGGTGCTTTATATGTTTGCTGTAGCTGTCGGTAACCTGGCTCACGGAAGGGTTTCCATAGTCCAGTACACCTGCAATCTGCCAAAGGAGGGCAGTTATAAATGCAGGCCAGAGACCCTCCACAGTGGTTACACCAACAGCACCATCCGGATTGGGTTGCTCAATTTGTGAGCCCCTCTCCGGAGAGTAGAAGAATTTTAGATTTGGTCTTGAACTCTTTACTCCGTTAAAGGATCCCGTAATGGTATACCAAAGATTATTAAATGAGTAGACTTCATATTTCTCCTCGCCGGGTCTCTCTCCCGGGTAGTTGTGCGGATATAATTGATAGTTTGTTCTGTAGATATGTTGACCCCTTTCAAGAATGTTCTCAATATGGTAAAGAGAGCACTCAAACTTAAGTCTCCCCGGCTTGGGAACACTCTCCATTTTTTCGGGCAGAATCTCGGCAAATAGGATAGTCTCCCCACTGGAGAGAATATAGGAGGAGATCAATTTCAGACTTATAGTCTGTGGAATTCCTGCCTCAATAATATACATCTCTTCGTATTTGGAGACCTTGGTAACACTTGTCTCCCTTTGTGAGCTGAAAAATTCTGCCACCATATTAACTTTTACCTGCTCCTGCAGTGCAGCCACCATATGTGCCCTCAACCACGCCTGATTAAAACCTGTTAAAGAGTCATTTTTTGGATCTGATATTCCAATAACCACCCTCTTCTGTTCGTCAAAAGGGGTGCAAAACTCCTTTGGTAGAAATGATTTTACCGTAACCGGTATCTCATCTGCATTTTTGCCGGTGAGAGAGTTGGTGTTCTGGGCAGATAGAGAGGGGCACAAAAAGAGAGTACACAGAGTGAGTGTCAAGAAAGTGACAAGAGGTGCAGATATTGACAGATTATATATGCGTAAATTTCTCATCTTAAACTAATTAACTAGTGATTAGTGAGATGTAATTCAAAATAATAAACCACACCGGCAATAGATGCCGGTGCAGTTTGTCGAGGCAATAGGGTTGCTATTTTCCCAGCTTGCTCATCTCCTCTTCAAAGGTTTTTTTGAATTTCTCATAGTCATAGTCTACTTTAAGAAACTCATCCCTTGAAAATCTGTTGTTAATTGATGTAAGAATCTCCGGGCCACCAAGTTCTACACAAATATAAGTTTTATAGTTGCCATCTTTAGTTTTGGTCATCTGCTCACAAACGGTTCTTGTTCCAATGAGAGTTTGGCTTACAACCTCTCTGCTTAGCCCTTCATATCTGTTGCTAAGATCCTCTTTGTTATTGTGAGTAGAAGATTTAACATAGTTATCAATCACACTTTTAACTGTGGTCTCGATTTGAGCTGCCAAACCAGCTCTTGCGTCGCTCATAGCTTTTTTCTTGGAGGTCATCTGATCCATACTGGTTCCGACAGCTGTGAAACGAAGAGCTGTAGCATCACTCAGATACTGAGGTCCACTGCAGTACATCTCAACAAGTTTCTCATCCGGAACAGCTGCTTTTGGTGCGCCGCACGATGTAACGGTAATAATAACTACTGCTATTACCATTGTTGCCATTAAAAATTGAGCAATTTTTTTCATAACGATAAAGTTTTTAGGTTATTGGGACAAATATTTTACCAATCGGTATTATATGCTTGGTTGTAAATTCTGTAAGAGCCGCTCTCTCCGCTGGTATTATTTATATACTGGATAAAACCGTTCATCTGAACAACTGTTTTTCCAAGAGAGCTGCTTTGAGCAATATTTACAGGGGTCTCAACTACCAGGCTAAGGTTGTGAATACCTTTGCCGGAGAAGCTTCTATTTATGTTTTCAACAACTATTTGAGGTAATCCTTTGAATTCAAGAATAACTTTTGTCACTGTAAAAGGGGCGTCGGTTTTGGAAGATATTGCAATGTCTACTTTAGCCCGCGCAACAGAATCCGGAGCAAGTTTCTCCTTTCTGAAACCTATCGCCTGACTCACAAAAATGTCAACTTTTGTCTGATTGATATCGAAGTAGAATATCTTCTCTACATTGTTACTCCCGAAACGGTAACGAACAACAACATTGTTTTTAAGATCGCCATAGCATTCGGAGTAGTCATATTTAATGTTCCACACTCCCTGATATTGGTCTGTTCCGGTAAATTTTGCACACTCGCTTCTTACAACAGGCTTTTTAATGGTGGTTATCACCCTAGAGCCAAGTTTTAGGACATACCTTACGGTTCCAAGAGTGCTTCCGGCATCGGAGAGCTCAATTGAAGAGAGCATAGAGTTGTATCTGCGAATTGCCAGGTTTGCAACATCTCTGCGGCCGTCCATAAAGTAATCTGCAAGAATCCGGAGTTCGCCAATAAGGGACTCAATCTCCTCAACACTTGATGGGTAGAAGTTCTCTGCAGCCAGCCTCTCAAGCTTTACTGTTAGCTCCTCATCTCTCAGTTTAAATTCAAAAGCGAGCCGGTTCATATCCACTACAGGAAACGGATATCTAATATGATATGCATATTGGGTACCCAACTCTCTGGAATGAAGCTTCTCCCAGTAAAACCCCTCTGCCTGGGCAAGTGAAATACCCTGCAGGAAAGGAACTTTTTGAGACTCAGAAGTTGTGTTGGAAGAGAAGGTCTCAAGAAACATAAAGACATTTTTTCTGTTGGATACCTCCTCGGTGCGGATGTTGGTGTTGGTTTTAACATTTACCGCAATCGCCTCCACAATACTCTCCTTGATCATCATAAGAGCCTGTTGCCTGGCAAGATCCAGGGTTGCTCCGGTCCCCACCACAATTACATAATCTTTCTCGAGCCCATTAACCCACTTTGGCTTAGGACCACTCTTCTCTAATACCTTATCCTGTCCGATAGCGAACAGAGGAATAAGAGATAGTAGAATGAAATATAATGCCTTGGTTTTCATATTAGTAGCGATTTCTATATAACCAACCCCAGTTATAGTTGTAGTTATTCCAGTAGGTGGCAACTGCCCAGGCTACGGCAACATCTCTTTTAGCTTTGATTATCAGGCGCTCTGTCTCTACTGCATCGTCGTAACGCTTCATCTTGTAGCTCCAAACATTGGCACCATCTGCAATCATCTTTTTGGTTATAACATCTACAAGTTTGGTTGCATCCTGGTAGCAGGACATATCCGGAGTTATCATTGCCAAGTTTTGTGCGGCAAGATCTGCGTCCATATTAGCCCAGGCTGCTCTGGCGGCAGACAAATACTGAGTGCATTTGTAATCTGCATAATTTTTATAGATATCTACTGAGAGATCCATACACTTGTCATAACACTCGCGGCAAACATCCGGAACGCTCAGCAGATAAAAGAGAGCCTCTTCATACTGTTTCATACCTGAGAGTGATTGCGCCTTCTTTATAATGGCGTCACACTGGGAGTTATAGTACTCAATAATTTTATTTTTACCGTTCTCGATAAACCCCTTGAACTGGCCTGCCCTGGCGTTCACATTGCGAATTCCGGAGATGTAGGCTTTGTCTTCTGTCTGCCCTACACCCTTTGCAGCCATTGTGGTCTGAACAAAGATTGTCTGATTAATTGCATCTACAATATAGAAGGTGATCTCCATATTGAGGGCAATCATTGGTGGGGCGGTGGGGGTCACATCCTTTGTGAGAATATTTACCATCGGAACTATACAAAATCTAGGATCAAGACCACCTGCGCCAAGACCGTTGATGGTAGCTATCTGCATCATCTTGTTCTCCAGCAGTTGTCTGGCAGATTGAGGTATATTCTCTGCCATATCCGGAACCATTACAGCCAGCGCTATTCTACCCAGATCGTCACTTTTGCCTAAAGTGTTCTGAGCAATACCGCTCTTAACGGTAATTAAGATGAGTAGTAGTATAATAATTCTTTTCATTCCTAATAGTTTTAAATAGTTTAATTGCATCTTTTGGAACAGGTTGTTACTTCTCTCCAAGAATCAACCAGGCCTCTCCCAAACCACGGAGGTAGAGTTTAGACTGGATCTGATATTTGTCGGTGAGATGTTTACGCAGGTCGCTCACAAAACTTCTTGTGTCAACTGCTCTCTCTCTGCCGCTCTGTAGCTTCATTACAGGAATACGCACCTGTTCAAACCTCATCTGATTCTCGGTAGCGTCAGAGAGATTAAACCTTCCTTTAACACAATTATCTGCAAACCAATCTTCTATAATAAAAGATAGCTCTTTGGTCTCGCCGGCGGATTCAAATTCGCTTTCGAGATTTTCGCCCCAGTTATTGAACACCTTTACAAGTACTTTAACCTCACGTCCATTTTCAAACAGGTCGTCAAAATGTCGCATCAGGCCGGCGTTAAAGCTGTCCATATGGCTCAGTACTGCCTCCTCCATAAGGATCTCCGGAGTTGCAGATGTAGATGGTCTACCCGCTCCGGCAACACCCGATACCTGCTTGGCAGTATATGCATCCAAACCTCTCAGATTGAATACCATATATTTGGATGGCCCCTGAGTTTTGAGATCAAAATCCAGATCAAGAATAATATCTGCTTTGGCAACCCTTTTGAGCACATCTATAGGACTCTCAGACATCTCCGAACCCGAAGATGAGCTTGTGAGCATAGAGCTCTCTGCACTCTCCTGCATCATATTACGCATCTCAGCCTCAAGGTCTTTTAGCGGGAAACCTCTGTCTGCCATCATCTGCCCCATCTTGGTAATAATCAGTCGCAAATTGGGGTCGCTCTGCATAGCAGCTCTGTAATCCGGAAGAGTCTGAGTCATCCCTTGATTGGTGAATGTAAGCTTAAACCCTCTGCTCAGGCAATACTGGTCGCTTGGCATAACCATAATAGTCGGTTTTTTTGCCTGTCCGAAAAAGATTACCGATGTGAAAATCAATAGAGTGGTGATAAATATTTTTTTCATAATTTAAATAGTCAGATATTTCAGTAAATATTTTTTGAATAGTCTTTTAAAATCTTGAGTCTAGTTTTCTTGCAATTCCATTAGCCTCCAGCTCTCTGCGAAGTGCATCGTACATCACCTGAGCGTAAATTGCAACCTTGTACCCCTTTTTTATCTTGAGCCTGTCCGGCCCGGCAGGATCCGCATCGTTTGTAAGAGCTATGTACTGCAGATATTTGCCTCCCACCTGAAAGAATGTCTCAAAATAGTCGGCGTACTTAATTTCTGCTCCGGACTCACTGCAAAGAGCAGGAGTAGGGGCAGCTCCGGCACCTCCGGGAAGACCTTTGAATATACAAGCGGCAACAGCATTGGCTTTTGCATCCATAACCGCCTCTCCTACATTCTTACCGTATCCCCAAACTTTAAACACCTTTGTTCCGTCCATCCCTACACCAACAGGAGAAATCTCATAGTTGTACATACTGTTAAATAGTATCTTACGCTCCTTACGGGATTGTGCAGATGTTACGTTGGCAATGAGAATCACCAGTATCAGGAGCGACAATATTTTTGTTAATTTTTTCATTTTATGCAGATTTTTATTTGTTAGTTCAGTTATGAATTTGTTAATTCAGCTAAGAATTTGATAGTTCTGTTATGAATTTGATATTTCTGTTATGAATTTGATTGCAGCAGCTTAGAAACCGATTCTGATACCGGCAAGGATAGACACACCGCCTCTTCCGTCATAAACAGTATCCCAATCACCGTAACTTACGTCGTTTTCATCTTTGGTATCTCCGGTCATATAATATCCCACACCTCCGAATAGCTGAACGTTGTGCTTAAGGTTAATACCAAGGTTGGCTCCACCTTTGAAATATACGGTTGACTGCTTAACCTGAACAGCATTTTTTGTCTCCTCAAGACCTATCCCTACATAAGGGCGAAGCTCGCTGTTTCTGGTAAGTTGCAGACCTTTAGCCAGACCACCTCCGTAACGAGTAAATTTATAGGAGAAGTTCTCGTAGTCTTTTGATTCATAGCCACCCTCAATATAGAGGAAAAGAGCCTTTACACCAACATAACGACCCATCCTCAAGTCCAGACGGCCATAGATGCCACCGATTTCACCAATCTCATAACCTGCAGATAGCTCCCCTCCAAAATCATTTCTCTGTTGAAGAAGATATCCGGTTTGTAATCTTCTTCCGCAAGTTTGATAGAACTCGGTTGTAGGTGATTTACCTGTTGCAACCTGCACATTATCTGCAATTTTTGGTGTAGAACGTACAACCCCGCGAAGCTTTTGGGTTGTTAAGTTGCTCTTTTCGTCATATACATACTCGTATGCGAAAAAGCGGTAATCTGTTTTGACACCCTCTTTTTTCCCGATTTTTGCCCTTAACGGGTTAACCCCATTAATTGAGGTTATAACCTTAAAGTCCTCCACCTTCATCTCCAGGGTATATAGAATCTCGTTATAGGCATCCTGTATCATCTTAGCCATCAACTCGTCATCTGTTTTTGGCTTTTTGGTGCCAACAAGCGGAATTGAGCTGGTTTTTGTAGATACAGACTCCGATGCAGTGTTCATAGAGGTGGTAACATATACAAGAGGAATCTCAATCTTTGCGAGAGCAGCCTTTTTGGAAGCCTTCACTTCCGGCGGATCTTCGTCATAAATCCAGTTATCGTAAATTTTGTTGCGAATCTCTTCGTTGAAATCAATTTTATAGAGATAGGTCTGTACACTAGCCTGCCATCCCCTTGAGTCCTTAATTTTGGCCTCCTCCATACTCTTAATGTCATAGAAATCTACCACAACAACATAACTCATATCTATGAGCCTGTTACCGAAATCTTCCAGCTGGGCATTACCCCTCTTGGTGGTTTTAGCCTCCAGAAAGGCCTCATCGGTGGCATTGAACATACCCCTTGAGTGAACCAGATCCAGAGACATCTTCCCCTGACTATCCATAGAGTACCATTTAGCCACAATATCGTTGGCAACCCTCTTTTCATTGAGGCTTTTCAAGATAAGATCTGCTTTATTGGCACCAATGTAACTTCTCTCATAAGGAGAGTTTAAGGTAATGTAATTCAGATTATTATTATAGTACTTATCTGAAAAAACCAAGGATTTGAGATTATTTCTTACAAAATTATAGTGATAATCCCCGGGGAAATCAAGAACTAAAAGCGTAACGGAACTTCTGTTGTAGGTATCCGGTACCTTAAGCATTTTGGCGACATCTTTGCTTTGAGCTGTCGCCAACCCGATTGCGCAAATCAGGAAGAGCAGCGAGAATGAAATTTTTTTCATAGTATGTTTTAATCAAATTAAGTTTTGGCAGAGCAGCATTAGGTATGAGCAGCAATATACGGATATGAGTAGAAACATCAGGCATAGCCGAAACCTCCAAATCCAGAATAAATTTAGTCAATAATTCTAAAATTATCTGCAAAAAAATGAAGTCACACTATGTTTTCTGTTGGTAAATAGTAAAATTTACGATTTGATAATTTATTCTCTATTTACAGTTACCTCCATACTCTATGTGTTCTCGTTGTCAGATGATAAAGGTAGAATTTTAAATTTGTATTTTAGTACTATATTTTGACTAACTAAAAGATTGAGTAACAAATTTTAACTCATAACTTATACCTTTACAAACGGGTGTAAAAAAATAATCGGATAACCTTACGGCTATTCATAAATCTACTAATACATTAATTTTGCGAAATTATTATGCACGAAATACCCAAGTGTAAAAATTGTCAACTTCAAAGCTTGTTTTCATTTTTATATCTATATTTATGATGATAATAATCAACCAATTTTAATCTTAAATGTTGATCAATTATTAATCTTAAAAACATACAATATGATACGAAAATTTCTTATCAGCTTTACACTGCTGTTTCTAATATCATCTGTAATTATAGCACAAGAATCACTAACTCTCTCATTGGCAACATTTAACAAATGGAGCAAAGTTGTTAGTAATACCGGTTTCCCTCTGACGGAATCTTTTAATGACGGGAAAGTAGAGTATAGGGCAAAATTTATGCTCTCAATGGAGAAGGCATTTATAGTACGTGTTACCCCTTTAAGCAGCTTTGAACCTTTAATCTCCACTCTTCATAACTTTGAACGATACCTCTGGAACGGGTACAATGTTGTCTATGGCAATGTCAACACTAACACCTTTTTAATAATTGAGGTTCCGGAAAACAAACTGATATTCTCAATTAAAGTGGAGGAGAAGATGAAAATGCTGGATATGGAAGAGCTGGCAGAGAATGTAAAATTCCGGCAACTTAAACCTGTGAACGCTCCCGTAAAAAATAGTCAGCCTGCTATAATAAATATTCAATCTGTTAACCTGTAATCTTTAAAAATTGCTAAATGTCTAAAAATCAATCAAACCCCACTACTCTTGGCAAGGTTATTCTTCTTTTACTTTGCAGTAACGTGCTCTTTGCACAGGGCCAAACTATACTTACAGACCCGGGCAGCTTAACCTCTTTCAGGTCCAATATCGGTATCAGCTATGCCTTTAGTGTTACCGGAACAGACCAGGGAAGCGTTTGGGGAGGTGCAGATGGTGTCTATACAGACGATTCACGTCTTGGTAAAGCTGCTGTCCACGCCGGTTTGCTAAGGGTAGGAGAGGAGGGAGTTGTAAAAGTTACCATAATACCCGGAGCACAGCGCTACCTGGGTAGCACCAGAAACGGCATAACTACAAATCACTACGGCTCTTTTGCCGGCAGTTTCAGATTTGAATCTGCCGCCGCTACTGGCAACCGGGGCATTGT
>CAYGOE010000011.1:19040-43565 GCA_964351405.1 uncultured Muribaculaceae bacterium
TTGCCGGCAGTTTCAGATTTGAATCTGCCGCCGCTACTGGCAACCGGGGCATTGTCTCTCACAACCCTGTTGTGGTTGGAAATAACCGGCCATCAGGCGGCACAACCCAAACTGCAGGCGGCACAACTCAATCTGCAACCGGCACCACTCAATCTGCAACCGGCAATGTACAATCTGCAACCGGAAGTGACTACCTCACCGACCCGGGCAACCTGATCAAATTCCGCAAAAACTCAGGAACAACATACTCAATACTAATTACCGGAACTACTCAGGGTGGAGTTTGGGGAGGAGAAGATGGGGTTTATACAGATGACTCTGCTATCGCCAAAGCGGCTGTGCACGCAGGGTTGGTGGTCGTGGGTGAGCAAAAGGTGGTGAGAGTGACAATCCTACCCGGGAGGCAGTGGTACAACGGATGTTCCAGAAACGGAATCACTACACCTAACTATGGTTCATATGCAGGGAGTTACCGTTTTGAAGTTGATACCCCGCAAACTATTGCTCCGCAAGAGGATATTGGAAGGGAGGTGTTGAGTGACCCGGGCAACCTTACAAAATTCCGTAGCAGTATAGGCGAAACCTACAAGTTTTTGGTGACAGGAACCAACCAGGGAGGAGTATGGGGCGGGGCAGACGGTATCTATACAGATGACTCTGCTATAGCTAAAGCAGCAGTGCACGCAGGCTTAGTAAAACTTGGAGAGCAGGCAGTTGTAAGGGTCAAGATACTTCCCGGAATGCAACGCTACACCGGCAGCCCCGCCAACGGCATAACCACCACCAATTACGGCGCTTTTGCAGGCAGTTTTAAATTTGAGTAGATTCAGTACCCTGTCTGATACCAGACTATATCTGATTGTGCTTCCCAGGTCGAATTGTACTATTTATGGCTAAGTTATATTACCTTGAGTACAACCCCGGCCAATCTGGTAGACCTTAAAGCCTATATCTGTAAGTTTTTTGCAATCTATAATATTACGCCCGTCAAATAAAAAGGCGGGTTTTTTCATATTATCGTAGATTCGCTGCCAGTCGTAGCTTCTGAATTCGTCCCACTCAGTTAGGATGGCAATTGCGTGTGAATCACGACACGCTTCGTATGGGTCGCTCACAGCTTTGAGATGTGCCTCATTCTCTTCGTTGCTTCTGGAAGCGAGATGCTCAAGATCGCTGTACATTTTGGTCTGTGACACCTTTGGGTCGTAAACGCAGATATCTGCAGTCTCCTCCAGCAGAAGGTCTGCTACATACATTGCTGCGGTTTCGCGGGTATCGTTTGTATCCTTTTTGAATGCCCAGCCAAGGAAGGCAATCTTCTTGCCTGCTACAGTGTTAAAGAGGCTGGTCACAATATTCTCGGCAAAACGCCTCCTCTGGTAGCTGTTAATGAGCAACACCTGCTCCCAGTAATCTGCAACCTCATTAAGCCCCAGGCTTGCAGATATATATACCAGATTCAGGATATCCTTCTGGAAACAGGAGCCTCCAAAACCAACCGAAGACTTTATAAACTTTGAACCTATCCTGCTGTCTGCACCAATTGCACGCGAAACCTCCTCTACATCTGCACCGGTCTTTTCGCATATAGCACTCATTGCGTTGATTGAAGATACCCTTTGAGCCAGAAAAGCATTGGCAGTCAGCTTGGATAATTCACTGGACCAAAGATTTGTCTTGATGATTCTCTCTGCAGGGAGCCACCTTTGATATATAGCGGCAAGCGAATCGATAGCCTCGCGACCCTCTTCGCTGGAGTGATCTCCTCCAATGAGCATTCTGTCCGCATTTTGCAGATCATTTACAGCTGTCCCCTCTGCCAGGAACTCCGGGTTAGAGAGAATTTGGAACTTGATTTTATTTCCTGTATTCTCCAGAATAGTCTTGATAGTTTGAGCAGTTCGTACCGGAATTGTGCTCTTCTCCACTATAATCTTCTCCTGTGTAGCAACAGCGGCTATTTGCCGGGCACAAAGCTCTATATATTTAAGATCTGCAGCCATACCTTTACCCTTGCCGTATGTTTTTGTAGGGGTGTTAACCGATATGAAAATCATCTGCGCCTGCCTTATACCCGCTTCAATATCTGTGGAAAAGAAGAGGTTTTTGCCCCTCACGGCAGAGACAATCTCCTTGAGCCCGGGCTCATATATAGGTAGATTCTCCAGGTCTGCTCCGTTCCAATCTGCAATCCTTTGAGGATTAACATCAACAACTGTAACCTTAATTTCCGGACAGTTATGAGCGATAACCGCCATTGTAGGGCCACCTACGTAACCCGCTCCAATGCAGCAAATATTTGTGATATTTTTCATAGGTAAAGTTTTTTCAAATTTAGTGAAAAATTTCATCTCAGAGCTGTAGTGCCATTTTGCACAAGATCAATTCATTAATCGTTTTGAGATTATGTTTTCAAGTTATTGAATACCAGTATTTTGGCACTACAGCTCTGAGATAAAAGGGCCCGGCAAGTCTAACCACTTGCCGGACCCTGCTACATACATAACCGCTATATAGCTAAAACTCACATTATCAATTAAGCCCCACGATCCTAGGCAAGGTTATTCCCCCAAACCTTTGTCTATGGAGAGCATCAGGTAAGCGATTCTATCTGTTGAGCTTTGTGATTTTGCTTTTTTAAGACAGACTTTAAGCTTAGCTCTTAAATCTAAAAGGTGTTTGTAGTAAACATCAGAAAGATTTTGATTAATCAGGAATTTGAGTGAAGAAAGTTGTTCAAAACCAGACTTTTCATATCCGTTCTCTTCGCCGGGGCCGTTTGTCATTGCAAAGCTATCCTCTTCGGTAACGCTTGATAAGAAATTCTCATTAGGAAAACACCTTGCTCTTACATTTCTGTAGGAGACAAAGTTATCTTCATCGGTAAACTGGAACGCTGCACTGTTTTTTGCTTTGGCTTTAATTACATTTGGCAGGTTTGCATTTGCCAAAAGAAATTGAGCAGTATTAAAGAGGGTAGCAATTTGTGCCTCAGTAGGCTCCAATCCTTTGCTCATATTTTTAAGAGAGAACTGTATAAGATCTCCAAACATCTCATCTAATGTATAAGGCTCGTCAGGATTTTGTCCTGCATTATTTTTCTTGGCATTCAAATTTTGCGCAAATGCAACCATCGCCACACGCTGGAAAGCAAGTTTAACAAGATTGTTTGCAAGGTAGCTTGAGAAGTTTGGATTCATTCCACTCATAATTAGCAGATCTTTATTGTCTACCCAGGCAAGATCTTCACTTTGGTTGAGCAGATAGAGAAGACTCTCTTTTTGAATCTTGCGGTCCAGTACTTTATAGGATGGCATAGGGTCCCCCTCATATTTTCGGTTAATCTCTATACCTCCTATGTTGACCATCACACTCCTGTAGTAGTCGTAGAGTTTAAGGAAGATAAAGTCTATAAAGAGCTCCCTATAGGATTCATCTACCTCATCTTTATTCACCCACTTAGTTGCATTCCCGGCAACATACTTAAGAGTGTTAATGCCATATTTTGCTGCTTTAATTTTATCATTGCCCAAATCTTCAATAACTGAACGAGGGTCAAAATAGGCACTCCAGCTTTGCTCCTTTCCATAGAAGTAACGAGGGTCGTTAATCTTTTCGGAGATCATCTCTTTAAGTACCCCAACCTCGGCAGAGGGAGTTTTAGCCTTGAAGATAGGTTTGTATAGCCACTTGATTGCATAGTAGTCATAAACTCCTAAATTATCTGCCGTAAGTTTAACACCCTTCTCAATATCACCCGGTTGGGCAATATAGTTATACCTTATCTGATCCATAACAGAGGATGTAATCCCCTCTCTTTGAGTAAAGGTTGCAGATCTCAAAGAGTCTACAGGCATCCAGGAAGATCCCGCCAGGTTGGCTGTCAAACCCAGACAAAAGCCCATCTCCCTCATCATTGCCATCTCTATGGAAGAACACATAAGATCTTGAGGCAGTTCGTATCCCCTCACACTAGGCTCAACAGCAGCGGTCTGATAGATCCGCTCCCTTTGCAGAGTCACCGGAGAGTCACGAAAGAAGAGAATTGAGGCACTTAAAATCTCACCGGTTCTTGGGTCGATGTTAATCTGTCTTCCAATATTCCTGGAGGGTGTCTGAGCATATCTAACGCAGTTATATGCGATATTCCCGGCACTAAACTTAGGGTCCTGTGATTTTGAAGGGAAGTCTAAAACCTGGATAACATCCTTAAAACCAATTTTTTCAAAAGCGTCATTCCATTTTAGCAAGCCACTCTTTATTGCCTCTCTCCACTCAGGTACAAATAGTGTATCTATATAGAAGACAATCTGTTTTTTAGGTTCGGTTAGCCCACCCAGCTGAAAAATGTTAGCATCCTTAGGCTCTAGCCTCCATCTGTTAGCAAGGTAGTTTATCTCTGAACCCTGAATTTTACTGTCGAACTTCTCGAACTCAGTAACCGAAGTCCCTATCCTGTAATCACCGTATCTGTGACGGAATTTTTCCTCAGGCAAAAGCATTAATGTGGTTCTAAGCTCAACTGTTGCATACTCGACTCCACCCGACTCCATTCCAAGGAAGAAGGTTTTGAAGGTATAGGTCATATCGCTGATAACAGATAGGTTATTGTGGTACGACTCCACATCTTTAAGCGCACTCAACTCTTTACTGAAGGTAGATACCTTTTGTATGAATCCACCGAAAGAGGAGGCATTCAATGCACCAATATACTTACTGTCAGATACAAAAAACGAAGTTGCATCAAAAACCACAGCACTGCTGTCTGCGTTGTAGGCCAGAATAGGTTTAGAGACCAAAACCGAAGGCAGAGAGCTTCTCTCCACAGCCTCTCTAATTCCGTTCTCCCGAGAATCTACAATCTTAGTAACCGGCACCAGACATATCTGCACCAGTGAATCTGTCTTTGTAAAGCAGATATGCTGTGGTTTTGAAGCCCTCTGACCTGCATAACTAAGGCTCATATTACTAACGTTATCTACCAAAGAGCTCATTAAAAAGCTCTTTTCTATTAACTTAATCGGTAACTCAAAATATAATTTACCATCTACAATATGAAGAGTGACTATACCTGCAGATGTTTTTACACTCCTCTTCTTATCGAAAAGCTTTTGGTAAGGGGTGAGTTTAGCGGTACTGTCCTCTTTTTTGACTATACTATTTGCTTGGATGGTAGTCGTACTTTTTACTTTTGTGCTTTGGGCGTTCAAGCTTAGTGCACTAAATACAATAACGCAGCAAGTGATGAGTGTCGGAGATATAATTTTCTTTATCATTTTCATCCTTGGATTTGCTATTGTACTTTAAGAGAAGAATTTACTTTTTTCAATAGTAGTTCGTAGTGGATTTTATCCTCTTTACTTACTCTAGATCTTTTCATTGACTCCAGAAGCTCCCTAGTTTTAACAATATACCTGTATTGATTGCTTTCGGTGTTAAACACAATGCTAAATTTGGTTGAGGGCATTCCGTAGCCGGCAACAGGAGAGAAATCCTCTTCTATTTGTAAAGGGAACTCCATTGCCTCTCTCATATTAATCATCTTAGAGAATCTGGATTGAGTATCCACAGTACGAAGAATATTAAACATATCTCCGGCAGCTCCCACTCCGCCCATAAGCTTGGCAGGGTTGCCCGAACTAAGAACCAGATTTACATACTCTGTCTGAATAAATTTATCTATAGGGGTCAGCTCTTTTTTATCAAGAGCAGATCTCCACACAAAAGCGAATACATCATTGGAACACTCAAAGAAATCGTATGGATTCTTAGAGATCATTGCAGATAACATCACTTTTGAAGGAGCAGAGATAATTGCTTTGGCAAGAACGGTTTGGAGCAGATTGGTGGCCGAGCCCATAATTGTGAGATTGTTTTTAAGAGTCTCATTTTCGAACCAGCTCAACTCACTAATCTGCTTCATTATGAATTCCAGAGAGGCCTTCTGTTTCTCCCTCTCGACACTTTCGAAAGGGACCATTTTATCGCCCACTTTTACTTCATTAAGATAGATTCCGCCAACGTTTGCAAACACGTGATTAATGTACCTAATATACTGGAAAACAATACCGTCATAAATTTCACTTCTATATGAAAAATCTTCGTCACTCTCCTCAACCCACGAATTGTAGTTTGAGATTAGATACTTTAGATTTTTAATACCATATTCTGATGCCTTGATAGCATCATCTCCAAGGTCTTCTGTCTGAGACCTCGGATCAAGAGGGTAGGAGAGCTGCTTGCCATACCTGTAAACAGGCGTTTTGATAGCCTCACTAACCATATTGGATAGATATTCACTCTCCTTTGCAGGATCTTCAATTGTTGGGTAGTATTTATAGTTCCACTTGATCAAAAACCTGTCATACTCACCAAATCTTGGAGGTGTAAGCTTAACTCCCCTCTCCATATCTCCCGGTTGGGCAACATAGTTAAAACGTGCATAGTCCATAATGGAGGTTGTTGTACCTGTTGTGTTGGTGAATTTAGCACTTCTTAAAGAGTCTACCGGAATTACGCTTGATGCACTCATATTGTGCATAAAGCCAAGACAGTGACCAATTTCGTGAGCAACTACATAACGAATACCATCACCCAATATATCCTCCGGAAGACCCTTTTGCTGGAGCCTCTTATTGGTGGGAGATATCTGAACAAACATCCAGTTGTTCAACAGCTTAATAATATCGTGAAAGAGATATACAGAGGCGTTGATAATTTCGCCCGACCTTGGATCTGTCCAAGATGGACCCATTGCATTCTGAATTCCTATAGGCGCATATCTTACACAAGAGTACTTAATGTTATCCGGGTCAAACTCCGGATCGTTAAGAGGAAAATCCAAAGCCTGAATAGCATTTTTAAAACCTATCTGCTCGAATAGCTCGTTCCATTGCTCAACCCCCTCTTTTATGAATGGTTTCCACTTCTCGGGAAAGTTGTTATCCACGTAAAATATGATAGGTTTTACAGGTTCAACAAGTTTTCCCGCTTTATATGCTTCAATATCTTTCGGCTCCAGATTCCATCTGTTTGCATAGTAGATTGTTCTTGAAGATTGCTCCCTTTCACCAAAAAGGTACTTACCTGTATTGAATATCGCTACCCTGTAGTCTGCAAATCTTGGTTTAACAGGGCTCTCTTTTAACAAAACTATTGATCTGGTAACCACACAGGTGAATGGCTCATCCTTTACAATGTTTTTGTTAGTTGTAACATCCGTTAAAGTGTAATTATAGCTCAGTGTGCTGGTAACCACAACATTATCACTAAAAGATTTGATTGTTCCAAGGTAGGATTTATCCTGCTGGAATGTCTCGGTTCTCTTAAAGCCATTGAACATTGTGTACTGGCTATATTTGTCGAATGGAGTAAGATCTTTGTTATCACCAACAAAAAAGCCGGTCATATCTACAATAACAGCAGAACTGTCCTTGGAGTAGGCCTCAACCTTCATACTCTTCATAATAGAGCCTATATTACTTTTCTTGATTGCCTTTGCAATATTGGAGCTCATATTATCTGTGACAACGTCGCTGTTAACCCTTCTCAATTGCACGCTCTCACCCGATTTTGTAAATAAAATGTGTATCGGATCTGTCTTACCTCCAACAATACCGTTGGCGTTGTTGCTGGTTTCGGTAACAGAAGAGGCAATTAGCATCTCCTTACCCAGCATATTCAACGGAATTTCGAAATAGACCTTATCTTTAATCTTGTGAAGAATAAACATTCCCCTGACGGTTTCGTGTTTCTCTTTGAACAATTTGTCAAAGGCATCTAAGGAGTCTTTTTTTGCCGGAGCAATCTCCTTCTCTGTCTTTTCCTTCTCTTGTTTTACCGGATTTACGTTTGCAAATGCATAAAGCCCGCAAGAAAACATAATCAGGGTACTTAGTACGAAAATCTTTCTCATTTAATAATTATTAATTATTGTCCTTGGATTGTAAAATCTAGTATTTTACCGAATCCTGAATATTTTTTTGCCTGTGCTGCATTAAGATCACCTGTACCTGCAGCTCCAAACGGAATTACATAAACCTCTCCCTGGAATGCCCCTTTTGAGGTGGCAACCACAATAGCCCTTGTGTTTAACGCAAGTAAAGGTTCATAGATTGGGCCGCTTGTTTCGTTATACTCCTTTCTGTTAAGACGATACCTACCCTGAACAAAAAGCTTTGCCTTTGTAATGGTCTCACCTGCTGGTGCCGAGTACTTTTCGCTAAAAGATACAATACCTCCGCCAAAGTTAACTGCGAAAATTTTAGAAGGTGTTGCAACATACATAATCGGGTCAAACATATTGAAAAACACAGAGACAGCTGAGTTTAGAATTGGGGTAAGCGCGACCGGAAGATCAACTTTTAACTTAGGATTAGATGGGATCAAATTCCAGTTTATATCGTAAAACGAGAACGAAATGGAGTATAGCTCATAGTTGCCGGTTACGTTACTCTTAAGCAACATAGTAGGACTAACACCGTCAATGGATATATCACCTGCAATTATTCTTCTGTCAGGAACATTGAGTGGGTTAAATACTCCTTGTGTGGTATACTCACCGCCGCTGGCCGGAGTTGTAAATGTCATTGAGATGTTGTAGAACCTGCCGGTATTGTTGTTATACCAAAAAGCGAACGGACCCGCACCGACACTGTTATCTGCAACCATCACAGCGTTATCTACATAGTTAAGTCCCGAAGCCGGAAGCAGAAACGAAGTGATTGCCTGGTTATTGGCAAACAGATATGCCATATTATTGGCTACTAGAATCCAGGTAGCGTTGTTTATTGTGTAGAAGGCCTGAGGGTCAAAATTTGCTCCTTTTGCGGGGAAAATCTCAGCAGCGTTTTTATACAAAGAGTAGTTTTCACAATCAAACATAGAGATATCTTTGTTCTCAAAAATAGCTGTAATCACATTTTTTGTAAGAACAGCACTTGGTTTGTGAATAGTGTAGGTTAGATTCTTGACAAGAGCCGGATGAGCTTTGCCTGTAGAGCTCTTCCAGATATTGTATTTAATCTTAACACCTGCATTGTACGTAGATGTAATACCATTATCCATAACAAGTGAAAGGTCAGATGTACTTCCATCTCTGGTATCTGCAATAACAATCCCTTCGCGGAATGCACTGCTCACATATAGAGGCCAGCTTTTTTGATAAGCTATACCGTGTTTTGCATCTTTAGCAGTGAAAATGAGAGTATAAGGAGCAGATAGTATCTTATTTGTAATTGTGGTCTTTAACACTCTCTGTGTACCTATCTCTACCAAGTCTGTTGAACCGGGCGTCTGATTTATCTCCCATTTGTAAGTAACATCTGCCGGATTGGAAGCTGCTCCCATCTTAACAGTGGGGTCAAAGGTTACCTCCTCTAAATACTCAACCCTTAGAATTGAAGACATAGAGGGAGTCTCAATTATTATTTCGTCTATTTTGGAGGTGTCCAAACTCGATTTGTCTACATAACAGTGGCTTAGAAGCAAAACTGTAAGCAGCAATACGATAGAGTTATATATTTTTCTTTTCATTGTAATCTTAATTTAAAAATTAGGGAATGTACACTGCGCCTGTTACTCTTGGCTGGATATCTTTACCGTTATCTATACCTGCATTGTGCTTTAGTCTTACTCCTCCATTTGCAAGGGCGTATGCGTCCAGATATGTTTTAAGCTTTTGCGCATAGAGGTCGGTATGGAAAGCTCCAAAAATAGCACTGGTTCCGGTACTCGGATCTGCAAAACCGCTGTTAAAGGTTGGCCAGTAGTTTATCGGCCATTCAAGTGCCTCCAGAATTGCCTTATGTGCATTGGGGCTGTAGTATGTGATTGCCGTGCTGGTCTTTGAGAGAGGGGTGAGTATAATACAATTGTAGGTTCTTATATGAGAAGAAGTAGTAGGAAACCTTGCGAGCATATTACTCCACGAAAGAACACCTTTGCAATATTCGTTTGAACCCACTTTGAGATCGTCAGAATCTTTGAGTTTTATACCCACCTTTACAGTAGCATTGTCTAAAGCCACATCCCTTGTAAGTTCGAAGCGGATTCTGCCGTAATATTTACCTGCAGGTATTATTGCATCTACAATCTTATACTGTGTACTGAGTGCATCGGTCAGTCCCACAATTATCTCATACCCGATTACCCGGTCTCTGCTAACTGTATCTCCCGAAACTCTAACCGGGAAATCTACAATGTATTTTACCTGTGACAGAGGAACGTTTAAAAACGATTCGTTCACATAATAAATTTGATCTGCAGAGTTGTAGCCCTTGTAGGTCCTGGCGTCTCCCGCACCGGGGAACATAACGCCACTCTGGGTTATATCAAATACCATAATTTCATCCTTTTGGCATCCTGATGTCAAGAGGAGAATCACAGTTAAAAGCAATATGTATTTTTTGAATTTCATAAATCTCAATTATTTAAAATTACTGTTTTCTTCCCATTTGCAACTCAGTAGAAGGGTACGGCAAAACGTAAATAGCGTCTGAGGCTGTTCCATTGTACCCCGGTATGCTCTCCAAACCCAAACGTTTGTACAAAAAGAACATAGCACCCTCGCAATAAAACTCCTTGGCATACTCTTTAACGATCTCATTCATAAGCACATTGGCTGTTGTAGTTGTGAGAACTGTAGTGATTCCGCGTTTTTGTCTTACTATATTCAATAAGTTCAATGCACCGGAGAGATCCGGGGTACTCTTTTTGATCATACATTCACTGGCTATGTAATATGCCTCGGGTATTCTCATAAGCGGAATAAAGTTGACAGATATCTTATTATTTGCAGAACCAAAAAATTTTAGCGGTGTGAATGCGTTTTTACCATCAAGGATAACTGAATTGGGTATGAAAAGTTTTGAGAATCTAAAATCAGTATTCCCTATTGTCTCTGCCTCATAGACACTCATAATTCTATTGTTGGAGACATATTGCGCCTTGATATCACTTGCTGCGAATATCTCCAGTTTGAAATAATCTGCAGTTCTCGCAGTTAGATTTTGGGTATTTAGTGACATAAGGTGCTCAGATGTCATCAAAATGTCATTTGTAATACTAGTGCTGGTTGCCCAAGATGTAAGACCTTTTGACTCACTTTCGGCAATAACCTTATTTGCAAGAGTAAGAGCTTTGGATATACTCTCGCTGCTCCCTTCCCACATATAGACTTTGGCAAGTAGCAGGCTGGTTGCGTAGTAATTAAACCTGTTCTGACGGTTATTAAAGAAGCCGTCTATGTTAACCTCGCTGTAGTACGAAGCAGGGTGCAGCTTTGTGACAGGGTCTATCTGCAGAAGTTCGAGAGCTGCAATTAGATCTTGTGTCATCAGATCTATTGTCTGCTTGTAGCTAAGCTGAGGAGTCATATCCTTGGTCAGGTTAGTTACATAAGGCACTGCAAACTTAGATGCAAGGTCGGTTCTGGATCTAAGATTCCCAAGGCCATAAAGCCTCATTAGGTCGAAATGCATAAATGCCCTTATTGCAAGGAGTTCGCCTTTTATTACAGAGTAGTTTACGTGATCCAGAATATTTCTGTTGATCTCTATATACTTTAGAGCGTTGTTAACATTTGAGATAACATTGTATGACTTACTCCACACTCCGTCTATATATTTAATTGCGTTTGAAGATTTGTAGTTGTATTGTGATATGCTGAAGTCATTATTTGAAGATGCCTGGAGAGTAACAAACTGACCTGCCATTAATTCAATTGTAGACCAAGTAAGGGCTCTTCCATAAAGCAGATCGTCGGTCATCGCAATATAGCAGCCAATTAATGCCTGCTGAAAACCGTCAATAGAGCTAAACTGTGCCTCCTCCCTAATTTGAGAAGGTGGCGTCACATCCAGCCATTCGCTGCAGGAGCCGAGCAGAAGGCTGAGTGATAAAACTGCTGTTTTTATTATATTTTTCTTCATAACACTCTAATTAAAAAGTAATAGATAATGAGCAAGAGATCGTTCTTGCAAACGGGTAATCCAACCCTCTCTCTGTCTGAATTGAAGAGATTTTAAGAATATCGTTCATATATAAAGAGAATCTCATTCTCTCAACTCTCCAGCTGTCAATTATTGATTTAGGGAAGTCGTAGTAGAGAGTTGCAGTTCCCCAGGTGAGCTCGTTAAAATCCTGTACAAACCTGCTGGTAGCTCTTGTCATCTCCTGACGCGCCAGTGGGTCTCCCTCGTACTGGAACGTTCCAAGCCTTTTATAGCGAGCTATTTGCCCCGGGTACTGCCATCTTCCGTCAAGCACCCTTTTATCTACGTTAAAGTTAACATTGATGTTTTCTACTCTGTCCACTAATGTCTGGTTATATACCTGCCCCCCCACAGTGTAGCGGAAAGTGGTGCTGAAACCGAAACCTTTATACTCAGTAGTGAATCCGAAATGTCCTCTTGCCTTTGCTCTGTAGTCACCAACCACAACCAGGTCCAAAGGATCGTAAACATATGTTCTTGAACCATCTTGTTTAAGGTATACCTCCTGACCATTCATCGGGTCAATTCCTAAAGAGCGTACTGCCCAGATAGAGTTCATAGACATTCCGTCTTTATATTTAAGAACCGGTCTGTTGTTGCCTTTGTCTGCAGCCTCTTTCTCCTGAAGAGCGTTGAAGGTTTTCATACTCTCAGATAACCTTACAATTGTATTAGTATTAGAGACAACCGAACCGAAGATGTTCATAAAACCGTTCTCTTTTTGCCATAGATTTACATTTGCAGTAATCTCAATACCTCTGTTTCTAACCAAACCGAGATTATCCTTAACCATATTGAAACCTGTTGATGTAGATACAGATACATCTGTAACCATATTCTCTGTATAACTGTCGTAGTAGTCTGCTTTAAGTATGAAAACACCTAGTGTGGCATCAATACCCACGTTATAGTCCTTCTTTTGCTCCCACTTAAGCTGAGGATTAGGCAGGTTAAAGAGATACGCACCTGTCATACCGTTGTAGTTTTGATCTGTGAAATATTGATATGTACCAACTGCATAACTTGTGTTAAAGTTCTGGTTGCCGGTTACCCCTACAGATCCCCTGATTTTAAGCTGTTTAATAAGGTTGAGATTTTCGAACATCCTCTCGTTATGAACATTCCACCCAACACCTATACTCCAGCCCGGTGCCCATCTGTTGTCCTTTCCGTATAGCGAAGATGCACTTAGCCTGTAAGTTGCATCTACCAGATACTTGTTGTCGTAAGAGTAGTTAACCGTTGATAAAAAACTGAGCTCCCTGTTGAGAGAAGATAGCCCCACAGGCCTTGTTCCCTGTGCGTACTGGCGAGCAAATGTAATATCTGCCGCCTGGTTGTTCGGGAAACCCTCCGCTATATTAATATAGGCAGAGTATGAACTCTCCGACACAAATGCACCAACATAGGCAGAGATAAAGTGCTTCTCTATATCCCTTGTATATGTTGCATTTACATCGCCGGAGAAGCTGCTGCTTTTACCGTTATCTAATCTGTAAGAACCTCTTCTCATCTTAAGCTCTTCGTTGAGCATATAGCTGCTGGTAGAGTATTTTGAATGGTTGGATGGGAGAAACTCATCTGCATCGCTTCTTTTTGCAGATACTCCGACACGACCGGCAACCTTAATAAATTGCGTAGGTCTGTACTCAACATAGAAGTTGTTGAGAAAATCCAGATAGCTGCTTGATATACTAGTCCCGATTGTAGCATCGTACATTGGGTTCGGAGTAAATGTACCCGGCTCTGCCCATCTCATTAACAGACCTGTTTCGGGGTCATTACTTCTCCAGTATGGGTTCATCTTTGCGTAAGTGTCGAATTTGCCCCAAGGACTCTCCTGACCAAAGTTACTCACTGCAGTCATAATATTTCTGAATATTACGTTCTTATATCTATATGAGAGATTTACGCTACCGGAGACATTCCTTCTAAATGACTCCTTCATAACACCACTAATGGTATTGTATGTAAAATCTGCAACCCCTTTAAGACTTCTGCTATCTCCAAGTTCAATATTTATATTGTGTTTTGAACCAACACCTGCTCTGAGCGGTTTAGCCAGCCAGTAGGTGTCAAGTCCCTCCTCTATAAGTTTCTTGCGACTGTTGTAAAGTTTATTGGCCTCCAACTGAATTTCAATATTGTTAGGGAAGGAGTATACTCCCTCAATTCTCTCAACTTCAAGTTTCTCTGCAGCGTTTGTGAGATTGTAGCTGGTTAGGTCCGGAATTGAGATATCCATACTACCTGTATAGGTTACCCTCTGTTGGTTACCCCTAAGCTTTTTAGTCTCTATTACAACAACCCCGTTCGCAGCCTTTGAGCCGTAAAGGGCCTTTGCAGATGCATCCTTTAGAATGGTTACGCTCTCTATTCTGTTCATATCCATATCCATAACTCTCTCTACAGTTGTTGCGAAACCGTCAAGAATAAATAGAGGTGTGTTGGGGATATTGCCGTAGTTTCCTTTAAGGGTTACTCCGATATTGTTGTCTGCCGGGAAACTTGACGTTCCCCTTAGCTCCATTCCGGGAAGAGCATTTGGATTAGATCCGCTTTGAATATTATCCATAATGTACAGAGACGGGTCAATGTTTTTGAGAGATTCAAACACATTTATATTACCGGCTCTTAGAATATCTTTTGAGGAGATAGAAGATACCGATCCTGTAAAGCTCTCTGCCCTCTTATCTACAATACCTGTTACAATGACATCCGAAAGCAAATTTGTGCTCTCCTGCATAGTAATCTGGTAAAAAGCTCTGCCATCTAGGGCAACTGTGATGTCGTTCATCCCAATCATCCTAAAATTGAGGCTTGAAGTGCTGTTCTCAACAGGCACATCCATCGTAAACTCCCCCTTTTCATCGGTATAGAGCCCTTTTTTGGTGCCCAGTAGAATTACACCTACCCCCGGAAGAGCCTCCTTTTTAATATCCGTCACAATACCGGATATTTTTATGATTTTTTTATCTGTACTAATTCTCTCTTTAATCACAATCTGGTTTCCTGTAATCTCATAAGAGAGTTTGGTCGTTTCAAAGAGACCATTTAGAACATCTTCAAGAGGTTGGTTTTTTGCCTCCACAGTAACAGATGGCGCACTTTCAACCTGAGAGTCTTTGTAAAAAAATTTATAAGTAGTCTGACTCTCAATCTCTTTAAAGAATTGAGTAATCGAAGCCCCTTTAAGGCTTAGAGTTATTCTCTCCTGTTGGGATGCTCCGTAGAGCTTCCCTGTGAGAAGCAGGATGCATAACAACGGCAAAAACAAGGGATGCCGCAAAGCGAAAATTTTGTTCATAATGTTAGTTATAGTTAAATTTGGTTTACTTTATGGGGCTAAATATTTTCATAGGGCTATATGTTTTCCAAAATCAATTTACCATCTTCAATTCTGTATTTAATTGCAGCACTTATACATACGGCCTTGATTGCAGCCTCAATATCTTCACGGTCAAACCTTCCGTTAAATTTCTCATATTGAGAGACATTACTTCTGTTAACAATCTTTACACCGTACCAGGAGGAGAGGCTCTCAACCACCTCCTGAAACGACTGCCCGTGAACAATGAGAACACCATCTTTCCACATAGTTAGAAGTCTTGAGTCTACATTTTTTACCGTAATCTCTTTGCTCTCCCTGTGCAGGCTAATCTGCTCATCCGGGAAGATAACTTTGCTTCTACCCTCTGCAAAGACCTTTACAGACCCCTCCACCAGAATTACCGATGCGCAGGAGCCGCTGCTTCTGGACTCAACGTCGAATGAGGTTCCAAGCACCTCAATATTCATATCCGATGTATTGACGATAAAGGGCACCTTAGATTTCTTTACCTCAAAATAGGCACGCCCAACAAGGGTCACTTCACGTTTATCATTGTCGAAACTTGAAGGGTATTTAAGGTATGAATTGGATGTTAAAAAGACAACTGTTCCATCTGAGAGAACCATTGCTACCCTCTCTCCCGATGGAGTTGAGACTGTATTGTATGTTTTTGCTTGAACTGCTTTGGGCTCGTCACCATTAACTGCAATCTTATCTTCCAGATTTGTGATTGAACTCCCCTCGCTTTTAACTCTTCTTACCAGTTGTCCGTTATTGAGCTCTACCCTTACAGAGTCTGCAGAGTAGCTCAACATTTTGAAATCTGTGCTATTTATTGAGTCATTATACTGTTTAGTGATAAAGTGAGTGGCGGTAAAGATGAGCAGCAGAGAAGCTGCTGCTGCCATAGACCAGGTGGTAACTTTTTTTACCATCTCTTTGCGGCGGGAGCTCTTGATATATTCTATGAGTCTGCCGGGGTTTTGCAGCCCTGTATTTACTCTTATGTACTCTTTATCTACAGAGACGTGCCACATCTCTTTGAATCTGTCAAAGTATAACTCGTTTTGATACTCTTTTATCCATTCACTGAATTGGATAATCTGCTCGGTAGTCGGATCTCCGTTAAGAATACTTGAGAGCAGGTTGTCAATAGCGGAGCGTTCTGTTTTTTGCATCATTTTCAGTTGTTCTAAAGTTATGACGCAAAATTTTCAAAACACCCTTAAGGCAACAGAAAAATAAATTAAGGTAAAATTAAAATCAGTAACCAGTCTAATTTCCTTCTAAGCCTGAGGAGTGCAATTGACATCTGCGTCTCTACGGTTTTTACTGATATATTAAGCTCTTCTGCTACCTTAGGATAGGTGTGACCATTGATTTTACATTGGATGAATATCTCCCTGCATCTGGCGGGCAGTTCATCAATTGCAGATAGAATGATTTTGCGGCTTTCTGAGTCTATAAGTTTAAGTTCTGCGTGCGGATTCTGGACAATTCTGTTGAAATAGAGATCTACAAGACCATTGTCTACATATTTTGCGTGCTGCCTCTTTTTTCTTAGAAGTGAGATGCAGTTGTTGTAAACCGATTTGTAGAGATAGGCGCTTAGTGACTCATTTATCTCTATTGTTTTTCTGTTGTCCCATACCTTGCAGAAGGTGATATGTACAATCTCCTTTGCTTCGTTATTGTCGTTGAGAATTCTGTAGGCATATGAGCAGAGGCTTAGGTTGAACTGGTTAAACAGTTGGGTGTATGCAGCTTCGCTGCCACTCTTAAGAGCGGTAATAAACTCCTTATTTCTAGTGTCAAGTGACATTTTATTGTCAATATACCGGATTACTGTTACAAATGGGAATCTTTTTTACAAACCGATACAAGTGTAGTGATAATTTTTGTCTTAGACAAATCTCAGAGCTGCAGTGCCATTTTGCACATAATCAACTCATTATACATTTAAAATATTATATATTCAAATTATTGAATACCAACATTTTGGCACTTCAGCTCTGAGATCTGTAGCGTTTTTGTTTTTCGGTGCGTATTGTCTTTAGATTTATTCGAATAATTCTTTAAGTTCTTTTTTTATTTAATTTATAAATTCCAAAAATTTCCATTTTGTTATGAAGAGTAATTCAAGTTCCGTTTCAGGGAGAGTTTCAAGAAGAGTTTTAAGTTCGGTTTTATTTGTGTCAATTTTTGTTTTGGGAGGGTTGCAGGCCGTCTCTTGCACGGGGTTGGAGAGTGACTACGCAAAACAGCAGAAGATAGATGATGAGATTATAGGCAAGTATTTGGTAGATAATAATATACAAGCACAAAGGCATAGTGTTGGGTTCTACTATCTACTATTGAACAATTTAGCCCTCCATAGTACCCCTCTGGCAAGTTCCGGAGTTATAAAATCCAGTGTTTATCCTTCTCCGGATGCGCTCAAACAAAACGATATCGTAAGTTTTTACTACACTATTTCTCTGCTCAACGGAACAGTGATTGAGAGCAATGAAGGGGCAGGCGGTAGCGAAATTGGAGAGCCCGCCAAATTCCGTCTGCTGACTCAGACAATTATCCCTGAGGGTCTGGATTACGGTATCAAGCTTATGAAAGTAGGCCAGAGATATAGATTTTATATGCCATCTTACCTCGCATACGGAAGCTACAATACCTCGTACCTGCCTGTAAACAGCAACCTTATAATTGAGATAGAGGTGGTGGATGTGCAGACGCAAACTGAGATTGACGATATTCAGAGGGACTCTATATTCAACTATGCATCTGAAAGATATGAGTCATTTATGCAGTATCCTTCGGGGCTTTGCTTTGTAGATAGTCTGCCCGGAACAGGAGAGAAGCCATTTAGCGGAGACAGGGTTACCATAGATTTTACCAGGTCATACCTTAATGATACCTTGATCAAAAGTGTTGAGGATGTTAGTCTCTATATTGGAAACGGACAGGCGGTAGAGGGTCTTGATGAGTCACTCAGGTTGATGAAGAGAGGGGGAACAGCTGTGCTTATAATGCCCTCAAGCATAGCGTTTAAGCAAAGCTTGTGCATTATTCCGCAAAAAGCCAGAGCAGATTTGCTCAGAGATAAAGTGATTACTTCGGAGGTTTTACCATACTCCATAGTAAAATATGTTGTTAAACTAAAATCTGTAAACTAAATTTACGTTCCAAATATATTTGTGTGGCATACAGTAACTACGACAATTTAGAATCAGTAGTTCGGGGTTGCATCCGGATGGATGAGAAGGCTCAGGAGCTGTTATATAAAAAGTATTTTGGTTATGCTTTGACTGTAGCTCTTTTGTACAGCACCGACCGAAATGATGCTATTGAAGTAGTTGACGACAGCTTTTTAAAGGTGTTCTCGGAGATAAAAAGATTTGATATTTCACAGCCCTTTAAAGGATGGTTAAGAAGAATTGTTATTAACACTGCGATTGACAAGTTTAGGAAAAAAAACCGCAGAGTAGATTTCAAAGAGGCCGACTCCGTCGCCATCCAGGACACCACGCCCGGGCCAATCAGCAACTTAACTGCACGGGACATTTTGATGCTGTTAAACTGTCTGCCACACATTCATAAAACTGTTTTTTGTCTATATGATATAGAGGGTTACAGCCACGACGAGATAGCAGAAAAGCTAAAGATACCTGCAAACTCCTCCAGAGTTTACCTCACCAGAGCCAGAAGACAGATGCGGGATTTGTACAACAAACATATTAACGACTAATATTAAAAAAAAGCTTTTAAGCAATATGAGTAAGGAAAAAGAGATTGAGGAAGTGATTAGAGAAGCTCTTAACGGCCACGAGGAGAGTTACATAGATGGGGCTTGGGAGAGTTTTACATCAAAGAGAAAGCGAAGAGCTCTAATATACAGGCTCTCTGCTTCCGGAATTGCTGCCGCCGTTCTACTGGGGTTGATTATTATTGGCACTTTAAGCCAAACGCAGCCTGCAACCATTATAGCCCAAAAAGATTCTCAAGCATTAGCTGCTAACGAGGCTCACCGGAACATCGCAAAGGCATCTCAGGCTACAGCCATTGAAGATTCTCAAGCGAGCACACTAAAAGCAACTCAAGCGATAGCCGTTGACGGCTCCGGGCTCAAAGAGAAGATTGCAAATCAACCGACTTCGAATTGGGAGTCACAGCAGAGAGCTGTTACTGCAGGCGGCCGTATAAGGGTTGTCCCTACAGCTAATGGCAAGGAGTCTGTTGCGATTGCGCAGAATTTAGAGAAAAACCAGGCATCAACTGCCATATCAAATGATGTCACGCCGCCTGTTACCCAAACCCAAACTCAAACTCAAACTCAAACTCAAAAACAACCAACTAACCAACTCAATAACCAACCATTAACTCAGCTCAACTCACTATCAACAACCGAATCTGCACCTCAAAGCTCACGACGAGACTCAAAACTAGGGTCTGAGCGAAGGGTTAGAATCGGGGTAAATGTGGCTCCGGGGTTTAACACCACCGCAGACGCATCTGCCTTTAACTACTCCGGGGGGGTAAATGTAGAGATTCCACTTTCGAAAAAACTACAGATCTCCACCGGAGTTTTACTCGAACACTCAAATGTGGACGAACGAAGCTCTCTAAAGAATGCTGCCGTACCGTCCTATCAAACAATAGCCTCCCTTACCAACCTAGATATCCCCGTAAACATAATCTGGAAGATATCCTCCTATAAACAAACAAGTTACTATGTGGGAGCAGGCCTAAGTGCACTGGCATACCTGAGCGAAAATTACACCACTACGACCAGAACCCAACTGCTTCGGGAGAACACCTCATTTGACGGAAATGAGTACATTAGTACCTATAGACTGGAGACTGTAGAGAGGGTAACAACCAGTTCGGGATCTCCATACAGCGCTTTTGATATTGGAGGTCGAGTTAATCTGATTTTCGGAGTTGAGCAGAGACTTACGCCAAAGTTAAATCTTAGTATTGAGCCATTTATGAAGATTCCTGTCTCAGGGCTGGCAACCAAAAATATGATTTACACAACCGGAGGAGTTACTTTCAAAGTGACTTTTTAAGAACAAGCCAGGAGTGGTCAATCTTTAATACATCTAATCGCAATTCCGAAATTTTTATTATAACTGCCGCTTCTATTCTAACGATTCATTTGATAGTAGGAGGCAAAATCTGCTTCACTGAATTTGAGCTCCACCAGTTAGCTCTTTCCAGTACATAGAAATAACCGTCCGTTGTTCTGAAGCCGTTTGGTATGACAGTAAAACCACTGCTGTTGTCTCCTGCGTTGTTTGTCATCCAGATATTATTACTTGACTCGCTCAGTTTATAGTATGTGTTTTCGCCAAGAAATGTGTACAGCTGCTCCCAATCTGGATTTGAAGGGAGGTGCCAGCCTATGGGGCAGATACCCCTGGCGTCCGAAGCTGCGTGCCAGGTGTAAACTCTTCCGTAGATACCGGACTTCAATAACGGGCTCATTTTTAATGCAACCTGTAACAATAGCAAACAACAACACAACAAGAGTCGCTAAGCAAACCTGTTTAATGAAAAGGTTTTTCATACATATAAATTTTATAGAAAGCCTCTCTAAAACCGGTACTGGTTGTAGTGAAAAGTAACTCCTGCTTCAGTTTACTGACACTTAAACTCTTCAAGACAGATCAACTGAAATTTGCAAATTTAAAATTCTTTTTTGCAAATGATTTATTTGGCTATGCCGGAGTTTGATGGAACTGCATATACATCAAACTCAGGCAAAATTTTTATATTTGTAAAAATATAAAAATAAACATAAAAGATATGGCCAAAAGAAATCTTCTCTTTGTTGCATTTGCACTTCTTTATTTTAATTCGTTAACATCTCAGAATTCAAAACCAGATATACTTAGGGCAGTTAAAGTGTCTCAACCAATCCATATTGACGGAGATCTCAAAAAAGCTTTGTGGCAAAGTTCATCTCCAATAACCAATTTTACCCAGCGAGAGCCTGTTGAGGGAGCACAATCTACAGAACAGACTAAGGTTGCAGTTCTGTATGATACGCACAATATCTATTTTGGAGTGTGGTGTTTTGATAGTGATGCAAGCAGGATATCTGCAAAGAAGATGTCAAGGGATTTTGACTGGTCGAGCGACGACGATATCAAGATTATGATTAGCCCGTTTGACGATAATCGCAATGGCTATCTATTTATAACTAATCCAAACGGAGCGATTGCAGATGTGTGGCTGGGAGGAGATGGCGGCAGATCCAATAAGGATTGGAATGGTGTTTGGGATGTGAAGGTGACGCGAGACGATAAGGGGTGGTATGCAGAGTTTGCAATTCCATTCTCTACCCTCAAATTTAAGAGGGATAGCGTTCAAAAGTGGTCGGTGAATTTTGAGAGGAATATACGCAGAAAGAATGAGCAGGTACGCTGGCAGGGGTGGTCACGCAGTTACAGCATAGACGATATTGCACAAAGCGGTAAACTGGAGGGACTTAGCGATATAAAGCAGAAAGAGAGAGTAGAGCTGACACCATACATAACCACAGGTGTAGAGAATCAGAATGGCAATACAACATCTGCCTTCAAAATTGGAGGGGAGATCAAATACGATATAAGCCCAACAATGAAGCTCAACTTTACCCTCAATACAGATTTTGCTCAGGTAGAGTCTGACCGCAGAGAGGTGAATCTCTCCAGGTTCTCAATCTTCTACCCGGAGAAGAGACAGTTCTTTCTTGAGGGGAGTAGTTACTTCGATATGAGTGTCTCATCTGCACGGCTTTTCTATAGCCGCAGAATTGGCATCGGGGGAGAGTCTGTAATTCCGATTATTGGGGGAGGGCGGCTTTTTGGCAAGATTGGAAAGACCAGTATTGGTATTATGACCTTGCAGACAGGTGCCCTGAAAGGTTTAGACGGGGCTAACTCATCTATTATCAGGATTAAACAGGACATATTAGAAGAGTCCGGGATTGGTTTTATCTCCACGCAAAAGTTTAGCGACGGCCAATATAGTGCAACTTATGGAACAGACTTCACATACAAAACATCAAAGTTTTTAGGAGACAAAAACTTAATGACGGGCTTTTCCGGCGCAATCACCCTGGACAACCCGGGTAGAGAATCTGCAAACAACAAGGATAATGCAACATATCATCTCTTTCTATTCTACCCTAACGATATCTGGAGTTTCAATGCCGGATTCAATTCCATACAAGAGAACTTTAAACCTACTCTTGGATTTGTTAACCGGTCAAATTTTAAGCGAATCTACTCAGAGCTTGAATTTGAACCAAGGTTCAAGAATATGCCAAGTTATATAAGGTCTTTTTCATTTGAATTATATGATCTTGAATATTATATAAATGATAAAACCGGTCTTGCAGAGACTTTCTCGTTAGATGTGAGACCATTTGGGATAAATTTCAGTAGCGGAGACTATTTTGGACTAAATTATGAGTATAGTCAGGACAACCCACACGAAGATTTTCGACTCATTGATGGTGTAATTATTCCAAAAGGTCAGTATAACGACAACAATTTCAGTGCAGAGTTCCACTCTTATGACGGCAGAAACCTGAATGTAGGAGTAGAATTTGAAGCAGGGACCTTCTATACCGGCAAAAGATCTAATATGGAGATGTACCTTAACCTTAGCCTCAACAGACACCTGAGCTTAGGTTTAGACTGGAGTCATAACACTCTGGATATGCCACAGGGAGATTTTAAAGTCAATGAATTCGGTGGAAGAGTGAACTACGCTTTGAACCCAAAATTAAACTCATCGCTCTTTGCTCAGTGGAACAATGAGGACGATGAGGTAATTTTAAACTATCGAATAAACTGGATTCCAAAAATAGGCAGTTTTTTCTATTTTGTAGTAAATCAAAATATTGACACAGCAAACAACTCCGTAAAACTCACACGCACAACTATCCTTGCAAAACTAATCTGGCGCTTTGCCCTGTAACCTTGCCAAGGGTCGTGGGGCTTTGCAGATTATCTGCAAATTCCCACAACCCTTGGCAGATCACTCCGTGTAGCTGCGCAGATCATCACTCCGTGTAGCTGCGCAAAGCATCTACATAAGTTTCAAATGCTTTTCGGCCTAGTGGGGTAATGCGGCAAGCTGTTCGCGGGCGTTTGCCGGAGTAACCTTTGTCTACCTCAATATATTGCGCCTGGGCGAGCTTCTCCAGCTGAACACTCAGGTTGCCGGCCGTCGCACCGGTCTTCTCCCGCAGATATACAAAATCTGCCTCCTCAAGCGATATCAGCAGCGAAACAACTGCAAGACGAAGCTGTGAGTGGAGTAGGGGGTCTAAATCTTTAAACATAGCTCACCTTATTACTCTTTGAACTGCTCTCTTTATCATCTAAGCCGGCTGCTTTGGCTTTTCGGCTGGCCGCATTGAGGATATGTCCCGGAATGATGAGCATAATTACAGAGAATGCAGCAAAGACCAAAATCTGATTAATCCCCGGAATTAACAGCAGAGAGAAGCTCAAAAGAATCCCCGCAAACCCTGCAATAATTGTGGGCTTAAATTTGATCACCAAACCGCTCATAGCCACTCCTGCATTGATGAGCAGCGCCATTACAAACATAATCGGAAAAGCTTTGTGGTTCACAACCATAAAGAGCGACAGCAGCAGTGCACACACCCCAATCACAATCCATATCTTTGAGATCACAGCATCTACAAAAGTTGTAGCCCTACTTTTTCTGTTCTTCAACATAAAATACATTATAGGATAACCAACCAGCGGCATAGCAAACCATAACCATTGCACCCTGTAGTCGTCGGTGTAGAGCAAAAGTCCATAAATTGATGAAGCCACAATTAGCGTCAAATATCCCCAAAGCAGATAGATATTTCCGCCACCCCGCTCCATATCATTGCGGGTCTCCTTAATCATCCGGGTTATCAACTCCAGACTTTCGTTTTGTGATAATTTTTTCTCTTCCATAATCTTGAATTTTAATTTTTGTTTAATTTTTATTTAATATTTGATTTGTAAATAAGTTTATAATGTAAACCAAATTGCCCTAAAAAAGTGCAACTGAATTAATTGCAGATTCTTTACTGCTTTTTTATCTGTTGCACGGTGCAAATATAAATAAGTTTATTTTATAAACCAAATAAACTTTGTTGAAGTTCCCCACGTAACTTTTTGATCCTCGGGAGTTTTTTGTATTATACAC
>CAYGOE010000012.1:0-42241 GCA_964351405.1 uncultured Muribaculaceae bacterium
GAGCTGTTCGTGAAACATATCAGGGGGGCCGTCTAAGCCACGCAACTACTAATTATGAGTATATATCATCTAACCTGATGATGAACTTCAAGAAGAAGATTTCAGATTTTGATTTGAATTTACTTATTGGGCAATCTATCGAAGATACAAAAGTGAAGAACGACGGTATGCACGGATATAACTTTATTACTCCGGGTTTCTACAGTTTTGGCAATATCAATAATGTAGATAAATTCTCTCAGACAAACCTTTCTCAAAGAAGGTTGATGGGGGTTTACAGTGAGTTTAGAGCAGCTTATAAAAGCATAGCATACCTTACTGTAACCGGCAGAAATGACTGGACATCTACTCTACCAAAAGAGGACTGGTCCTATTTTTACCCATCAGTTGGAGGAAGTTTTGTCTTCTCTGAGTTGCTTCCTAAAAACGATGTTCTCTCATTTGCAAAGATCAGAGGGTCGTGGGCAAGAGTAGGTAAAGACACATCACCATATGCTACCAGCACAGTACTATGGGCTCCAAGGACTTTCCTTGCGGGAACAGGAGTGGGAAACAACTGGACTCGCGGGAATCCTTACCTGATGCCTGAGATTACGGAGTCTGTAGAAGCAGGGCTGGAGGCGCGTTTCTTTAATGGCCGTCTCGGGTTTGACTTCACATACTATCAGAATGAGAGTAAGAACCAAATTACTACCCCACGTCTAGGTCAATCAACAGGTTATATTCTTTTATCTGTAAATGTGGGAAGAATTGTTAACAAGGGTATGGAGCTCTCCTTTAATGCAATTCCTGTTCAAAACAAGAATTTCACCTGGGATATGACACTTAATCTTGCAGGGAACAGGGGAACTGTTTCGGGTTTGTTAACAGGTCAGGAAGTTCTTTATGTTACAGATGTTCAATATGGTAATGCTAAGGCAGCATCATTTAACAATGGTGTATTCTTCGGGATCTCAGGTTCAACCTGGAGAAGAGACGATGCAGGCAAAGTTATTATGGACTGGAATACCGGAATGCCATTGAGTGACAACCTAACAACAAAAATGGTTGGTGACAGAGAGGCCGCATTCACAGGTGGTTTAAATAACAGCTTCCAATACAAGAACTTCAACCTATCCTTCCTTTTGGATATAAGAGTAGGCGGAGATGTATTTAACGGTACAGATTACTTTATGACTATGGCCGGTATGAGCAAAAGATCTATGGACAGAGAGTCTCTCACTATATCAGGAGTGTCATTAAACCCTGCCACACAGGTTCTTGAATCTAAAACAGTAACCTTTAAAGCGAATGAGTCCTACACTATTGCCGGGGTGCAAAACTATGGTTCTGATATTATCAGAAAATACTGGACTCAGTTTCATCCTCTCGAAACTGCTAACTATATCACAAAGACAAACTGGTTGCGCCTTCGTTCTGTTTATCTTTCATATACACTTCCTCAGGATATTATCAAAAAGCAGAACATAATAAAAGGTCTTACTGTTACTCTTCAGGGAACCAACCTATGGTTACTTACCAATTATAAGGGAATGGATCCGGAGACAAGCGTTGCAGGTTCCGGTGTTATCGGTTCAAGTTCGACAGGTATAGACTACGCAGGTGTTCCGGCAACAGCAGGAATGTCTGTAGGACTTAATTTGACATTCTAAGAGTTAAATATTAATAAGAATATGATTATGAAAAATATATTTAAACTTGGTTTAATCTCTTTGCTGGTATTAAGCTTAAGTTCTTGTGAAAAATGGCTTGACATCAATGTCAACCCTAACTCACCTACCAATTTGGTTGCATCTGTAGCTGCAAGACTTCCTTGGATTCAGCACCACTATCAGTATGCTTACGGATCTGCAAGTATGCGTGCCGGGATAATTACCGGAGCACTTACTCTAAACTCAACTACAACTGGAAACGGACTATTGGCGGCCTGGAATCCTGCACAGTCTTCTTCTACAACTCCTTATCAGGGATGGTTTGTGGGTGCCGGCAGCAACATCTCAGATATGATTGCAACTGCAGAGAAAGAGGAGGCTTGGCACTATATTGGTGCTGCATACACTTTGAGGGCAATGGGCTTTATGCTAATGCTTGACTGGTATGGGGAGATGCCTTATAAAGAGGCTCTTGGTTCTACACTTACGCCAAAATATGACGATGGTAAAACCATTTTTGAAGGTTGTATGGCAGAACTTGATCTGGCATTAACATATTTCCAAAAGACCCAACCAACAACAGCAACTCCACTTTCAAGGGGGGATAGCTGGAATGGAGGAGATGTGCAGAAATGGATAAAGATGATCTACGGTTTGAAAGCCCGCTGGCTCAATAACCTATCTAAAAAATCTATTTACAGCCCAACCGAGATTCTTGCAGCTGTTGCAAATGGTCCGTCAAATAATGCTCAAAGTTCTGTAATACATCACGTGAATGACCTGTCGGATATGACAGGAGACGTAATTATCGGTGACCCTCTTAAGACAGCTTATCTGTTTAACACAACAGCGTGGAGTGATGGAAATCGTTTCACCAAATTTTATACAGATCTTCTTGAGAACACATTCACAGGGGGTAGCGGTATTGAGGACCCAAGAGCAGCTAAGATTCTGCCTTTCCGCCAAAGCAATTTCGTATGGGACCCTGCAACATCAAGCTTCAAAAAGGGTTTTGTAAGAACAAGAGGAGTTGATGTTCTTAAAACCAATATTCGCCTAAACGGTGGACCACTTCTGATGGCGTACAATACTACTACCAAAAAATATTTTATCAACTCAACAAACCCTTTGCGTTTGGGAGATACAGTATTTGTAGGATTGAGGTCACTATGCGCAATGACAGGAGCAACAACAACTGAGAGTTTATGGAAAGCGACTGACGGTACAATTTTGAGTACAGGGTCGTTCTACACAAGACCGGAGTCTCCAACCTTTATAATGACATATCACGAGATGATGTTCATCAGAGCAGAGGTTCTGTTCCGTCAGGGGGATCTTCCAAATGCACTAATTGCTTACAAAGCAGGTATCAGGGCACATATGGAGCTTATGAACAGCAAACTTGCTCAGTATACAGGAAGTGAAAATCCTGCAAAAACTCCAATGAGCACTACAGATATAGACAACTTCCTTGCAAGTGCGGCTGTTGCTCAGACAACTTCTCAGCTTACAATGGCCAGAATTATGCAGCAGAAGTATATTGCGATGTCTCTTACTCAGCAGAACTGGAACGATATGAGAAGATTCAACTACTCTGCAGGTAATATCGGGAACTTTGGAGTGGTATATCCGGATTTTGACAGACCTTTTGAGTTTGGAACAACCGGTGCTACAAAACTTGTGGGGACCTCAAAATCTCAGGATAACTACTGGTTCAGAAGGATGATGGGTGTTACACACGAGATGAACTATAACTCTGCGCAACTAAGGGCCTCAAACCCTAAGGCATTTGATGTGGATATTTGGTCGGTTCCTGTATGGTGGGATATGCCGTAATTTGATTTAAGTATATTACTTGGTTTGCCGAGAGGGCTATCCGAAAGGGTAGCCCTTTTTTTAAGCAATCAATTACAGCGGCTCACGGAGATAATTGTTTTCTTATTATCTTTGTAAGAATCACCAATAAACAGACAAAACTATGTTTTCAAAAGAGGTATATCTAAATAGAAGAGCCAATCTGGCTAAAAAGGTTAGCAGCGGAGTAATGCTTTTTATGGGCAACTCAGATGTGGGGATGAACTATCCCGGTAATACATATAGATTCAGGCAGGACTCCTCCTTCCTATACTTTTTTGGACTGGACGAACCCGATTTAGCTGCAGTTATTGATGCAGATAGTGGCGATGAGGTACTCTTCGGGAACGATGTAAGTATCGATAATATAATCTGGATGGGTCCGCAACCTGCTATGACAGAGAAGGCAGCTCTTGTTGGTGTTAAAAAGGTGTTGCCATACGCCTCCTTGGAAGAGTATATCGCAAAAATTAAATCAAACGGCAGGAGAGTTCACTACCTTCCTCCATACAGGGATAATGTTAAGATAGCTATCAATAAAATGGTTGGGGTAGATTTCTCTGCAATTAAAGAGGGCGCATCCGAAGATATGATTCGCGCTGTAGTCTCTTTACGTGAGATCAAAGAGAGGTGTGAGATTGAGGAGATGGACAACGCTGCCAACATTGGTTATATGATGCACTATACAGCAATGAAGATGGTTAAACCAGGCGTTGTTGAGCAGGAGCTTGTGGGAATTATGGAGGGGATCTCTATCTCAAATGGCACAATGCCATCTTTCCCTATAATACTATCTCAAAATGGAGAGACTCTGCACAACCACTCTCATCATCAGATTTTAACAGATGGACGGCTACTGGTTATTGATGCCGGAGCAGAGACCAACTCACACTATGCTTCGGACTTTACGCGAACCCTTCCAAGTGGAGGAAAATTCACAACCCGTCAGAGGGATATATACACAATTGTCTCTACAGCCAATAATTTGGCAATAGATATGATAAGGCCGGGAATCACCTATCGAGAGGTTCATCTTGCGGCAGTAAGGGTACTCGCCCAGGGGCTTATTAACATAGGTCTTATGAAGGGAGATTTAGACGAGGCTGTTGCAGCAGGAGCTCACGCACTCTTTATGCCTCACGGGTTGGGCCATCAGATGGGCCTTGATGTTCACGATATGGAGGATTTGGGTGAAAATTTTGTGGGATATGACGATAATTTTAAACGGGCAACTCAGTTTGGACTCAGGTCTCTTAGAATGGGCAAAGAGCTGAGAACGAGTCACGTTATAACTGTAGAGCCGGGATGTTACTTCATTCCTGCTCTAATAGAGAAGTGGAAAAACGAAGGGATAAACACAAGCTTTATAAACTTTAATAAATTAACAGATTACTACAACTTTGGCGGAATTCGCCTGGAAGATGATGCTCTGGTTACAGAGAAAGGTTGCCGACTTTTAGGCTCACAAAGACTCCCGATTACAGTTGAGGATGTAGAGCGCGAAATGAGCTTTAATTAATTTTATCTATAAATAATCTCTCTAGACACTCTCTGTGTAATGAAAAAAATCAGTGTTACCCGGATAGCTTCCAGATTAGTGGCTTTCGTGGTGCTTTCTCTGTTTGTAATCTCCTGTTCTAAGGAGGACGTGATAATTGTTCCGGGTAAATCTAATTACAATAATCTCACTACTTTTATCTTTAAAAAGGCAGATAACCCAACACTTACAGAGGATTGCACTCCATATTTCTCCAACTTTACTGTATATATGTCAGTACCTTCAGGGACAAATCTTTCATTACTAAAACCATCTTTTACTATCTCCCCGGGTGCAACAATAAAGATAAACGGAAACGCAATTACCGGAGCACCGCCAACGTTGGATTTTACCAATATTGTAAAGATTGTAGTTACCTCAGAGTCGGGTATAAATCAGGAGTACCGGGTGGTGACTCAGGAGGGTAACTACCGTCTGGACAGGTTGGTCTATGCTTTTATGGATAAATATTCAATTCCGGGTATATCCTTTGCACTATCTAAAAATGAGCAAATTGTATATAAATCAGGGTTAGGATTTGCTATTAAAGAGGGAGATTTACGGACAAAACCAAACCATCTTTTTCGTCTTGCAAGCGTTTCCAAACAGTTTACCACCCTTTGCATAATGAAGCTGATGGAGCGAGGAAAACTAACCGTAGAGAGTAAGATTTTTGGGCAGGGAGGGATTCTTGAACAGGAGTTTCCCAATAATATATCTGCAAAGGCGGCAAAGGTTAGTATAAGAAATTTTTTGGAACACAACAGCGGATGGACAAGTAACCCGGACCCAATGTTTAATTCCAGCTTTTATGGGCAGACTCTGGACCAACGAATCAACTATATGCTAACCTCGGCTCAGAGTGAGCCCGGCTCGGGCTATTCCTATTATAATATGGGATTTGGTGTGCTGGGTAAGATTATAGAGAAGCTCTCTGGAAAGAGTTATGAGCAGTATCTTAAAGAGGTTCTTCTTGAAGCAGGTGTGACTAATGTGCACGTTGGTGGAGATCAATCTCAGCGTAGGCCGGATGAGGTTGTCTACTACTCTCAGGATGGTACAAACGGATATGGGAACGAGATGCAGGTTATTGCAGCAGCCGGAGGGGTAATTGCATCTACAGAGGAGATGCTTAAGTTACTTCTCCACGTAGATGGCAAAGCCGGAATCCCGGATATTATATCTCCCGCTACCCGTGCTATGATGCTAACTCAATCTGTGGTTTACGACAGATATGCGCTTGGCTGGAGAATGAACCACTCATACTACCCCAACTCCTGGTATCACGGCGGGAATCTTGCCGGAACCGCCACAATGTGGGTTATGGGGCCAAATATTAACTGTGTGATACTGTGCAACTCCCGGTCTTATAAAACAGGATTTGATGACGAAACATACGGGCTGGTAAAAGAGCTTATCAATTTAGCTTCTACATCTCTGTAGTCTCTGCCAGTGTTTGATGTAAGTAGTTGCTAATTTGATAATTACAAAACCCAGTTTTCCGATTTTGGAAAACTGGGTTTTGTATCTAATTGACTTATTGTGAGATTCATCAAACACTGGCAAAGCTCTGCCACAGCTCGGCGATAATCATAGCTGTTGCTCCCCATACATAATGGTCTCCAATCACATAACAGGGGGCATCTACCCACTGATAAGAGCCTGCCTGAACTCTGCAAATTTTTGAGTAGGCGGGGTTGAATCTATTGAGGGGAACAGTTAGATACTCTGCGACCTCTCTTGGGTCTGGCTTGTAACAAACAGGCTTGGTGGAGATAGCAAGTACAGGACAGATTGTAAAATTACTGGGAGGTACATATAGTTTTGAGAGTTCTCCAATAATTGTAAAACTCTCCCGTGTGATTCCAAGCTCTTCGTACGCCTCTCTGCAGGCTGTTGTTATAAGGTCTAAATCTTCACTGTCCCGTTTACCTCCCGGGAAGGCAATTTGCCCCGAATGAACTCCTTCATAGGTATTTCGCCTGATGAGTAGCAGTTTCCAATTCAAGAGATGCTCCCAACTAAGCTGTATATCCTGACCTGAGATGTTCTCTCGGGCCGTAAGGTTTGGCGGGGAGAGCAACACCAAAACAGCAGACTCCCGTGCCTGGACAGGGGGAGTCTGCTCTTGAATTAGTGTAATAACTCTTGGCTGAGGGGCCATTTTCAAATGTGCCTCTTTGCCGGGGAGAGTGGGAGGGAGCTTAATTGCCATTCACTATCTACTCTTTTATACCGATCCTATCCAGAATAAATGCCCATTCAAATGCTGTCTCTTTAATTCTGTCATAGCGACCGGTGGCTCCGCCGTGTCCGGAGTCCATATTGGTATATAGCAGAACAATATTATTATCGGTTTTGTTCGCTCTAAGTTTTGCCACCCATTTTGTTGGTTCGTGAAACCCTACCTGAGAGTCGTTTAAACCTCCTGTAGCAAGAATATTAGGGTAGTTTTTTGCCGAGACATTATCGTATGGAGAGTAAGAGAGGATATATCTGTAGTACTCTTCAATATTTGGATTACCCCACTCTTCATACTCCTGTGTTGTGAGAGGGAGAGATGTATCCAGCATTGTGTTGATAACATCTACAAAAGGTACCTGTGCAACAATTGTGTTAAACAGATCCGGCCTCATATTTACAACAGCCCCCATCAGAAGACCCCCTGCACTCCCGCCTGATGCTGCAAGCAGTGAAGGAGAGGTGTATCTCTGCTCAATGAGCGTCTGTGCGCAGGCGATAAAATCTGTAAAGGTGTTCTTCTTCTTAAGAAGTTTGCCATCTTCATACCACTGCTCACCCAAATCACTTCCTCCCCGAATTTGAGCAATTGCATAGATAAAACCTCGGTCTATGAGGCTATATGCAGATGCGCTAAAGTAAACATCGGAGCTGGAGCCGTAGCTTCCATAGGAGTATAGTAGAGCAGGGTTTTTACCATTCTTTTTGATCCCTTTTTTATAAACAATTGCCATTGGTACATCAACTCCATCATCTGCCTTAGCCCAAAGACGCTCCACAACATAATCTTCCGGATTGAAGCCTGAGGGAATCTCCTGCTCTTTGAGCTTTGTGCTCTCGCCACTCTCCAAATTGTATTCATAAAGTGTTGAGGGTCTGTTTAGAGAGGTATACGTATATCTTATGGTTTTGGCATCATATTCGGGATTCCCCCCCAAAGCTACAGTATAGACCGGCTCCGGGAATGAAATGCCGGATTTAGACCCTTGTGAGAGGTCAAATAGTTTAATCTCATTGAGCCCGTTTACCCTAATCTCAACTGCAACATAACTCTTTAAAACATCAAACCCTTCAATTCTTACCTTAGGGTCGTGATCCAGGAAAATCCTCCAGGATGACCTATCATCGAAACCTGTAAGTGGTGCTGTAAAGAGCATTCCGTTTATGTTTGTGCTGTCTTTGTATTTGATAAAGAAGTTCTCTTTATGGTGAGTAACTGAGTAGTCCACACCCTGAACCCTTGGCAGGAAAATATTAAATTTTCCATCAGGATTGTTGGCACTCAGGTAGCGGAATTCAGATGTGGATGTGCTAGTACTGACAATGAATATATAGTCAGTGGTCTTACTTTTATAGACGTATGTATTAAACCTTGCATCACTCTCCTCGTACAGAAGTTCGTCGGGACTCTTTGACCCAATGGTGTGACGGTATACTCTATATGGCCTGAGGGTATTGTCTATAACAGTGTAAAATAGGGTTTTATTGTCGTTTGCCCAGGTAAATGAGGAGGCCTTCTCCAGAGTGCCGGGAAGATCGTCACCGGTCTTAAGGTTGCGAAATTTGATGGTAGACTCTGCAAAAGATCCGGTCTCGTTAAATGCATATGCAGCCATCTGGTTATTGGGACTAACTTCATACCCGGAGAAACGAAAAGCTCGTTTCCCCTCTGCCATAACATTAGCATCAAAGAGAATCTCTTCCGGAGCATCTACAGACCCCTCTCGTCTGCAATATATCCTGTACTGTTTACCGCTCTCTGTTCGAGTATAGTAGTAATAGCCGTTCTCCAGCACCGGATAGCTCTCGTCGGTATCCTTTATTCTTCCCATTATCTCCCCGAAAATTTTCTCCTGAAGCTCTTTTGTAGATTTCATTACAGTATCTGTATATGCGTTCTCTGCATTGAGGTAGTCAATTACCTTCGGGTTCTCCCTATCACGCATCCAATAGTAGTTATCAATACGTGAATTACCAAATTCAGTGAAGGTTGCGGGAGTTATTTCGGCAACCGGAGGGGCAGGGAAGTCAGATTGAGTAAGTATTTTCATCTCTGTTGTTTTACAGCCTGCTGCAAGAACCAGTGCAGCGATAAATGGCATTATATTTTTCATAACATCTGTTGGTTAGGGTTAGCAATGGGTTAGTAAATATATATCTAAAAAGCATATCGTTTAATAAAATCCTTTAAATTCTCTTCCGGTAGAATTACATTGAAGTTTCCCCAAAAATCTTTATCGTAAGAGTAGCTTGTCTCGGAGAAGATCTCTCTGGTGGAGATTCTCTCATCTCTTGGTATTGGTGTTACATTTGTGCTCTCCGTTTTACAGTTAACCATCTCAAACCATACGTGCAGGTTGGAACTGAAGAGCTTTCGCTTTGGTCTTACCCGAAAAGTGAGATCACCCCTAACGTGGTTAAGCGTATATACCCCGTTATGTGATTTATAAGAGACTATATACTCAACTCTCTCGGGTATAATTTCAACCTTGCGGCTCTGTTTGACAATAATATCATCTGTTGCCTTTCCAACATATGTTGGATTTACCTCAAACCGAGCTTGGGTCAAAGCCCAATTCCCTGCATCTATATATAGTTTTCCTCTAAAAAGCGGAGCGGTAATCTCCTCCTTTTGTTCAAAGGAGATTACATAAACCCTTCTGTCGTCAATAACAGTAATGTCTGTGTGGGAGAAGTTATACTGCTGATTTGCTTGGGGTAGAAGAAAATCGGGTAGGTTTTTAACAAGATCTAAAAGTAGAGAAGAATTTATACTTGATTTGATCTTTGTAACAAGGGTGTCCTTGCTTGGAGAACTTGCCAAACGACGCATTTTAAGCACTTTAACCTGCTCGCTATTAGCTCCTTGAACAACTCCGGTTTTATAGATTTTCAATACCGCTTCGCTTAATGAAATATTGTTTTTGTACTCTATGCCCTCTCTGTAAAAGGCTGTGAGGTATAGAGGCTCGCTATTGTAGTTTCGAACTCTGGCTGCCATCATCTCCCGAATTGTTTTGGATGGGTCTATAGCCCTCACTACAATCTCCTGAAGTGGGATTATCCTCTGGTCCAGAAAGAATGTAGCCCTTTGTCCTGCAAGAAGCGAGGCCTTGAAAAGGCGACTCTGATACCCCAGGTGAGAGATCTTGATATGCGAATCCAAGAGTGAGTCCGGGAGGGTAAAAATGAACTCTCCATTTAGGTTGGAGACAGTACCGTATGGTTTGTTATCAACGCTTATTGTGGCAAACTCAATGGGCTCATCTGTTATGCGATCTTTTATGGCGCCGTATAAGGTGAAGTGTCCACCATCCGGAAGGGTTGTATTTGAAGGCTCTCTCTCATCGGCCTGTTTGACCTGAGCCTCTGCATCATCTGCAGCGGGCAAAAATAGGAGGATGTAGTTCTCCTCAATCTTTATTTTTAAATCTCTGTTGCCGGTAATTACTCTTACCACATCTTCCAGGGGGTACTCCCCTGGTTCAACGGCAATCTTTCTATCGTTATCTACAATCTTACTGTCGTAAATAAATAGCAGGCCGGTCTGCTCAGAAATTTTGCCGAGCAATTGGTAGATAGTTCTCCTTCCTCGTGGAATAGTTACAACTCTTTGTAATTCATCTTGTTCCGAATTACCGTTTTTGAGAATTAAAGAGTTTGGGAGTTCAAAAACCTCTGCCCCAAGAGCTCTCCCGGAGATGATTGAAACACCCGCAAGGAGTGTTATCAATAGAGATTTTTTGAGTTTTCCCATTTTGCTCACATATTACAGTTATTCGTGGATGATAACCTTCCCCTCTTGCACTGTATAATTAAGATTGAGTGCAACACAAATAAGCTGAGCCATTGTATCGGGAGAGTCTCCGGCAAAGGTGGCAGTGATAAGACGCTCTTCTATTCCAGGGGCAAGTTCAATTGAGAGTTGGGGGGAGTTTTTATTAATTATTCTCACCACATCTGAGAGTTTTTCATCTTTAAAATGGATCCGGTTCATATAAAGCCTAAACTGGTCGAAATCTTCTGTTGCTATAGATTGCAGCGACCCGGACCTAATCACAGCACTCTCTCCTGCCAGGAGAGTTACTCTCTGACCGTTGCTTTTTAATGTGACGCTAACTTTACCTGTATTTACTGCAATTGATGGTAGAGGGGTATCTGATACTGTTACATTAAACGATGTGCCCAGCACCTCGATACTGATGAGTTCTGTCTCTACAATAAAGGGTTTAGCAGGGTTTTTAAAAATCTCGAAATAGGCATTTCCCTCCAGATGAACCTCTCTGCGCTCTTTATTAAAATGCTTTGGATATGAGAGTGTGGTGTTCTTTGCAAGGAAAACGGTTGAGCCATCTTCCAGGGTTGTTGCAACTGTCGAACTCTCCTCGGAGTTATGAACCGAAAGAAGAGTCTCAGAACCTCTATTCCAAACTGTAAGATAGAGGGTAGCACCAATAAGTATGACCAGTGCGGCAGCCACACGGAGTGCCGTTGATTTTGCAAATGCCCGTATCACATTGCTCTCACTCTTAGCCTCCAGCAGTCCCTCTATTTCAAGTCTGTTATGGAGTTTGCTCCAGGCAGCATCTGTTTTATTGTTTATATTCTTAGAAATCATAATATTGAAGTGTGAAGTTCTATCTCTTTTCTTATCTCTTTAAGTGCCTTTGTCATTTCGGCCTCAACTGTTTTAACCGAAAGGGAGAGAGCCTGGGCAATCTCCCGGTATTTTTGGTTACCAAACCTGTGCATCCGGAAAATCTCTACCCTCCTTGGAGGCATCCTCTCCAGACTCTTTTTAATTATCTGCTCCAGCTCCCTGTACTCTATTTCATTAAGGGAATCGGGCTCCGTTGCCTGGGAGCCAAGGTTGAGGTTGCTCCCTCTGTATCTCTCGTCCAGCTTTCTCCTTTCGCAATATTGAAGGGATCTGTTTCTTACAGCGCTATAGAGGTAACTTTTCAAAGAGCTGAATATTTGAATCTGCCCCCTCTCTTTCCAAAGATGATAGAAGAGATCCTGTATAATATCCTCTGCTGCATCACTTATACCGGTTATGGTAACAGCATAATAAGAGAGAGGGGGATAGTATTTCCGGAAAAGGATTTCGAAAGCCTTAATATCTCCCTCTTTAACTTTTCTAATGAGCAACAGATCGTTTATCATACCTTCAAATATACGAAAGATATCACTCGGTTATTTTAGATTCTCCTTTTTTAATCTGTTAACGGCGTACTCGAGAGACTCGTCCGGCTCTATGATGTTGTAATCTTCCCAGAAGTTGGCATCGTAGAAACTGTTAACTTTATCTGAGAGTGATTGACTCTCGCGAAAAGCCAGTTTATGAGGTATTTTTGCAGAGACCTCTCCTTTGCCTCCGGTAATTACTGTTTCAGAGACAATTGCATAGTTTGTGGAGAAGAGTCTCTTCTTCCAGTCACACTTAAAGCGAAGCTCGCTGCGGATGTAGTTGAGATAGCTCTTTCCGTCGCGTGTTTTATAGGTGACCAGGAATGAGACATCTTCCGGTTTAAAAATCATACCCATAGGCTTCTTTTTAAGAATTGCCTGAGTTGCCTTGTTTTTGTCGTCCATACTTACGCTAAACTCTGCTCTTGAGAATGTGAGACTCTCTCTGTCTATGTAAAGTTTTCCATAGTGCAGTGAGTAAGGTAGAATTACCTGAGGGGTAAAAGTAACCACATAGTGGGGACGATCTTCTATCATAACAGACTCCTCCATAGAGAATTTGTAATATGAGAGGGTCGCACTATTGAGCATCAGGTCCGGATTCTTCACCACGTCAAGATAGATTGAGAGGTTTGGCCCCCCAAGTAGTTTTACCATTAGGGTGTCGTCAGCTTTTGGGCTTATTAGTTTTCTGCCCTTGTAGATTTGGATAAGATCTCTGTTGAGTCCATCTGAGTAAGGGGTTTTAAAAATCTCCACTATAGCCTCAGATACATTGATGTAATTTTTTCTCTTACGGATTGTTTCGCGATAGAAGCCCGAAAGCATACTTGGGTTAGAGCTGTAGTTTTGTTCTATTTTTCCTATTGCTCTCTCAACCAATAATTTTGCATCAATCGCACGGATTGTTATCTCGTCCAGCAGGTTTGGTTGAGGGGTAAGTTGAACAATTATACCCTCTTCGCTCTTTCCGTTTACAGAAAACTTGCTTGTAATGTAGCCTATATGAGATACAATAACGGTTTTTGCTTTGAGTGAGTCCTTAATCTTAATCGAGAACTCTCCGTTGGTATTTGTTATGGTACCAACGTTTGTCCCCGCAACGGAGATGTTTACATACTCCAGAGTCTTTCCGGAGCGATTGTCCTTAACTACCCCTTTTACTGTAAAGAAGTCTTTTGTCTGCTGTCCCAAAACAGGAGAGGCTCCCGAAAATATTGCTAAGGCAAGAATCAGCAGGATACTTTGTTTAACTGTTGTTTTCATATCTGAAGAAATTAATGTTTTTCTACATATAAGATCAACAAACAACTGAATACCCTATATAAACCTTGCCAAGCATCGTGGGGCTTGCCTCATAAATAGGTATTTAATATTTTGACAAATAACTCACGCCGGTGAGCTCTTCAGATACCTCCCATAGCTTCTGTGAGATATCTGCCTTGAAGAGTTTATCTCCCTCCGATGTAATGACAGGGTTGCCTCTAAAGTTTGCAACTCCGTCCGGTCCTATATACTCTCCGCCTTGAAGTAGTGGATTTGTTGCTGCGAAAAGGGTGGGGAGGGCTCCCTTGTGTGCAGATTGGGCAAAGAGAGATAAAAGGAAGGTCATAACTTTGCCCCCCTCTTTACCTGAGCCTCTCATAAAGAGATTGGTTGCAGATACTCCGGGGTGACAAACAATGCTTATTGGATTTAACCCCGATTGCTTAAGCCTGTTATTGAGTTCTTTGCCGAACAATAGATTTGAAAATTTACTTTGACGGTAAAAGGTCATTGTTGAAAAGCCTTTGGATCCATCCAGGTTGTCAAAGTAGATTTTTGCACCCCTGCTTGCAATGCTGCTCACAGTTATAATTCTGGACTCGGGTGTAGATGTTAGCAGAGGCAGGAGCAGCCCAGTTAGAGCAAAGTGGGCAAGGTGGTTAGTGCCGAACTGCAGTTCAAAACCATCTTTTGTTTTTTGGTATGGAGGGATCATAACTCCGGCATTATTTATAAGAATATCCAGACTCTTATATTTTTGAGTAAACTCTTGAGCAAACTCCCGCACACTTGCCAGATCTCCAAGATCGAGCCTCATAAGGGATATGATTGCTAATGGATTAACTGCCTTAACCCGAGCAATTGCCCTCTCCCCCTTCTCAACATTTCTAACAGCAATAATAACTTCTGCCCCCTTAGCCGAAAGCACCTTTGCAGCCTCCAGTCCGATTCCGCTCGCACCACCGGTTATAATAACTCTTTTACCACTTTGGTTGCCAATAGTCTCTATTGTCCAGTTTTGTTTTTTCATATTTTCAACTATTTATTGCAGAGTAACAAAGATAAGAGATTTGTAGTTCATCTCCGATGGCTGAGGCAATTATTGTAGACGGGACCTTCAATATTTCACTCCCTTTTACTGAGACCGATACTCAGCTTTTTTACACAGAATACGAAATAAAGATAAATCTTGGGTTTCGTCCATTTCCTTTGCTTATTGACGAAATCGGAGATAAAATAATTAATTTGGAGATATCTCAAGCGTTTTCTAAATCTGCAATAACAGGTCCAAACATTACAGTAGGCTTTCATAGTTTTTTAAAACAACGGAATGAGATAACTGCAAAAGTAAGCAACGAAATAGAGATCTTTCGGTAGGGTGCGGGTTCCCCAAAACGACCCTCTTGCACCCCAAATTGATCTCTTTAGAGACTCACACAATAAGATATATATGAGTGCGCTTATATCTTCTTTTGCAAGCGAGAACAGAGAAGCGTCTCTAGTAACCTACATTTTAAACTCAGTGGGGAAACAACTCGAAATAAAAGTTTAAGAGGAGTTTTACGGGAAACTTTCACAACAAATTCAAAACACTCCAGATGGAGAGAAGGTTGCCGCATATATTCGTTGCGTTAAAGGGTCAAACAGTGGGTCACAAGTAAAGAGTTTTGTGCTTAATGACCAGAAGGGAAATCCAATATCTTTTGACTCATTTAGAGAGAAATATGAGTGGATAGATTTCTTGGCATCTTGATGTGGCCCTTGCCGTGCAGAGAATCCTAATGTAGTGAAGGCATTCAACGAATTTAAAGATAAGGGATTTACCGTTCTTGGTGTATCACTGGATAATGAGCAGGGGAGACAAAATTGGCTTAATGCTATTGAGAAAGATGGTCTTACCTGGACATAGGTATCCGACCTTAAGTATTGGAATAATGAGGTATCAACTATGTATGGAATCAGGTCAATTCCTCAAAACCTGCTGCTTGACCCTAATGGAAAGATTCTGGCAAAAAATTTAAGAGGCAAAGCTCTTTTAGATAAACTTGCAGAGATTTTGAAATAGACTTTGCCATTGTTTGATGTATACATCAAAAGGTGAGCGTATCATAAAAGGCAGTTTTCCCGCTTTGGAAAACTGCCTTTTTCAATAAAAACAGAGTTAATCAGTTACATCAAACACTGCCAGAGTCATTTTTTCACTTTAATTGAGCAGCCTATTGCAACAGTGGTTTTAACCTCAACCTCTTTGTTTGCAAGCAGAGCCTCTACTGCATTCTCAACATATTTTTTGGTTACATCTCCGGCATTTTTGTAGTTGTCGTCAATTGCTCCGATATATTTAACGATGTTTTTGCCTCCCTCTTTTTTAAGTATAAACACGTGTGGAGTCTTTGTTGCTCCGTACTGAGGGAAGATCTTCTGACCATCATCAAAAAGATATGGGAAGGTGAAACTCTTCTCCTTAGCTCTCTTTATCATCAGTTCGAAACTATCCTTAGGCTCGAGTGCCGGGTCATTGGGGTTGATTGCAACTACCGGGTATCCCAGTGGTGCATATTTCTTGTTAAGTGCAATTATTCTATCTTCGTATGCAATTGAGTAGGGGCAATGGTTGCAGGTGAAAATAACGATAAATCCCTTTGCATCTTTGTGATCTGCAAGAGATACCATTTTATTGTCCACCCCCTTAAGCTTGAAGTCTGTGGCAGCATCTCCAACCTTATAACCCTGGGCAGAGAGGGTGCTCATTGTAAAGAGGGAGATTAAAAGGAGTCCGGCTATTTTTTGTATTGTTTTCATATTCTGTAATTGTTTTATTGTTAATAAATATATGTAAGATTTTGTTTAAGATGGTTTTATGGATATTTTTAAAGATAGATTTTTACAATACTCTCCAACTCATCTTTGTCGAGCGAGTTCTCTACGAAGCGGAGGCTTCTTCCGTTTTTGATAAAGAGTGTTGCAGGAATAGATCCGGACCATAGCGAATCAACATCGGGAATCCACTCATTCATCTTTTTAATATCGTCAAGCAGATAGTTATCTACATTTAGCTTTAGTCGTTTTGCAAAGTTCTTTACAGTACCGTTGGCCTTCTCTGCATTGTCAAGAGAGACAAGAATCATCTTAAATTTCTTGTTATCCTTGAACCTATCATTCACTACCATAAAATCCGGCAGCTCCTCTATGCAAGGCCTGCACCAAGTGGCCCAGAAGTTAACTACATAGAGGGTGTCATTCTCTTTTGTATAAATAGGTTTTAGTCTCTTATAATCTACAACACGAATTACAGGTTCAGAGACAATAACAGGGTCAACAGTTGTGGATGTGCTTTGCTGACCGTTGGCTACAAGAGAAAAAAATGGGAGGGTAAATAAAAGAAAATAATATGGTGTAATTAATCGCATCATCTTTGATTTTTTTGTATTTGATAATCATAACACACATAATATCAAAAAAGTTTACCGGAGGGTGTAAACTGAGCGGCAATAATTGTGAAAGTGTAATTAAGAGAAACTATGTTAGAGAGTTGTATCAAAAAATATTATAACTTTCGGAATAAACTTAAAATGGAGGATCAATTATGTCCGGGAAAAACTTGATACTATGCCTTTCTATGACATCTATTATTCTGAGTTGCAATTCAAAAGAGAAAAACTTTAAATCTGCAATCGACAGTATATCGGAAAATGACCTAAAAACTCACATTGCAATTCTCGCTTCCGATGAATTTCAGGGGCGAGCCCCATCAACAATAGGCGAAGAGAGAACAATTCGTTACCTTGAAGAGCAATTCACTAAAATAGGGCTACAACCGGGCAATGGAGATAGTTTCTTTCAGGAGATACCACTGGTAAAGATATCTGCAGATAAGCAGATGAAATTTATAATAAAGTCAAACAAGCGAGAGTATAATCTGATTTTTTCGGAGGAGTTTGCAGGGGGTACTCCACAGTTGAGTAGTGAGGTGAGCTTTGACAACTCAGAAGTAATCTTTGTAGGATACGGAATTAATGCTCCGGAATATAACTGGAATGATTATCAAGGACTTGACGTTAAGGGCAAAACAGTATTGATGTTGGTTAATGACCCAGGTTATGCAACATCGGACTCTACCCTGTTTGAGGGTCGTACTATGACCTATTATGGTAGGTGGACATATAAGTTCGAGGAGGCGGCAAGGCAGGGGGCAAAGGCTGCAATTATAATTCACGAAACGGGTGCTGCTGCATATCCTTGGGGCGTGGTTCAGGGAAGCTGGACAGGAGCTAAATTTTATCTTGCAGATGATATGCTTTCAAAGTCAGAACTCTACCTGCAGAGCTGGGTTAACACAGAGTGCGCAAAGAGGCTCTTTGAAGGCTCAGGGCTTGACTATGACAGTACTGTTTCATCGGCATCTGTACGCGGCTTTAAACCCGTTAAGATGAATATGAGTGCCTCTGTCAAAATTGAGAATAAGGTAGAGTATATTAAGTCTAACAATGTTGCCGCTCTATGGCCCGGAAAGAAAATCTCAAATGAGTATCTAATCTATACTGCTCACTGGGATCATCTGGGAATAAATCCAATGTTTGGAGAGGACTCAATCTTAAATGGTGCCCTTGATAACGCAACAGGAACAGCTGCCCTTCTGGAGATAGCCCAGGCCTTTACAACTCTTGCAAAAAGAGAGGATATATCTATTCTTTTTCTTGCTGTAACCTGTGAGGAGCAGGGTCTTTTGGGGAGTGAATTCTATGCACAGAATCCTATTTATCCTCTTGATAAGACAGTTGGCGTCATAAATATGGATGGACTAAACATATTTGGCCGGACTAAGGATATGACAATTATCGGTATGGGAAGATCTACACTTGATGGTTATGCCCAATCTGTTCTAAAAAAATATGGAAGATATATTTGCCCCGACCCCACTCCGGAAAAGGGTGGATATTTCCGTTCGGACCATTTCAGTTTTGCCAAGGTTGGAGTTCCAACACTTTATCTATCGAAAGGGATAGACAATTTAATAGAGGGCAAAGAGTGGGGTCTCGCTCGGTCAGAAAAATGGATTAAAGAAAATTACCACAAACCATCCGATAGTTATGATCCCGAAATATGGGACACAAAAGGGATGGTTGAGGATGTTCGGGTATATTTTGAGATCGGATATGTAATAGCCTCTCCTAAGGATTTCACCTCAGGCCCCGTGCCCACGGAATAATTTCTCTGGGTGCTCTCTCCTGAGCTAGTAGCTCTGCCATATACTTCATATATGGCTCTGTATGTTTGTAATAGGCCTTAATTCCTTCGCATAGGGCAAATTTCTTATCACCCTCACCGGTAGTGAAATGTCTGTGTTTAGGGCACTCTCCTCCACAGGCAAAATAGTATTCACAACGCAGGCACTCCCGGGAGAGAGTGTTTCTTTTGTTTATACCGAAATTTATCTGCCCACCTGAGGATATGATATCTTGAAGGTCATATCTGTATAAATTTCCCACAATATGCTCGGGATATACAAAATGGTCGCAGGAGTAAACGTCTCCATTGTGCTCAACGGCAATATTGTCACCACAGGTTTCCCTGTAAGCGCACACAGAGGGTTCAATACCAACCCAAGAAGCCAATGTGAGGTCAAAGAGCTGGACAAATATTTTCCCGACATCGTTTAGAACCCATTCGTCAAAGATATCGGTTAAAAACTTACCATAACCTGCCGAGGAGAGAGACCAGGGTGCAGGTGTAGCACTGTTTTCTAAAAACGGGGATACAATAACCGGCCTTGAATCATTCTCTTGGGTTATATAATCTACTGCAGGAAGAAACTGCATATATTGTGAGCCTATAGATTTTAAAAAGATATAGATAGATTTACCCTTCCCCTCACTTAAGTTGCTGACAACAGTAAGGGTGTTGAACTCAACTTTAAAGTGTTTAAGCAGATCTATCCCCTTGATTGTCTTATCAAAGGAGGAGGAGCCCTCTCTGTTTATCCGGTTTGTATCGTGTATAGATTTGGGCCCGTCAATTGATACCCCCACCAAAAACCCATATTTTTTAAAAAATCTGCACCACTCTTCATTCAACAGAGTTGCGTTTGTCTGGATGGAGTTCTCTATTCGCTTTTTATTTGGATTGTGCTTAAACTGCAGCTCTACAACTCTCTTATAAAAATCCAGTCCCGCCATCAATGGTTCACCTCCGTGCCATACAAAACTCACAACCGGCACCTGGTTACCCTCTATATATTGCCGGATATACTTCTCAAGCAGATCATCCGGAAAAATCTTTCTCCCCGTTCCATAGAAACGCTCTTTATCCAGATAATAGCAATATTTACAATAGAGATTACAATTGGAGCCCACCGGTTTTGTCATTGCAGTAAACGCTTTAGGCCCCTGTATCTTTATTGCATCAGAGAGGGTGATGTAGTTTTTTTTCAACTCTTTTATTGAAAATCCTTGTATAGCAGATACTTCTTTCTCATCTCTTTGTATTGGGTAAGCTCCGGCTCCCAACTTTGACGAATCTCATCTTCGCTCTTACCTTCAATTATCTGCTTTCTCAGATGATCTCCACCTGCCAGTAGGTCAAAATAGGGGCGGAAGAACTTATCTTTCTCGGGATAGTTGTTGTAGAACTCTATTAACCAGCTCAGGTTGATTCGTCCACTTTCGCGGAATATATTAGTATCATATTCACGAAGGTCAAGTCCAAAACACTCTACATCCATATGAGGCGGTTTTTTGCTCATTCCCTCAATAGAAACAGGGGTAAACGAAAATGAGTACTTATCTTTAAGTTCCGGATTACCAAGTACCTGAAAAGGGAACATAGTACCGCGCCCCTGGCTGATTACAGTTCCTTCGAACAGGCACAGTGATGGGTAAAGATATATTGATTGCATTGTGTTTAGGTTAGGAGATGGATCTACAACCATTTTGAATGATTTACCGTGCTCATAATTAGCAACCTCTACAACGGTTAGATTGCATTTCGCTCCATCTTTAAGCCACCCCTGGCCATTTATCATATTTGCATACTCTCCAAAGGTTAGACCGTGAACAATCGGTATAGGATGCATACCTACAAAAGAGTGGAAAGCGGTATCTTTGAGAACAGGGCCATCTACATAAAAGTCATTAGGGTTGGGGCGATCCAGGATTATAAGTTGTTTGCCGTTTTCTGCACAAGCCTCCATAACATAATGCATTGTTGAGAGATAGGTGTAAAATCTTACCCCCACATCCTGCATATCAAAGATCATAATGTCTACACCTTCAAGATCTTCCGGTTGAGGTTTATAGGACTTTGAACGGTATAGATCAACTATAAGAATTCCGGTTTTTACATCTAAAGAGTCGTATTGGTTACCTCCACGGAAACCGTGTTCCGGACTGAATATCTTAACCACATTAACTCCCATTGAGAGAAGTGTATCAAGAATAGGTATCCCCTTAATAACGGAACTGTTATTCACCGCCAATGCTACGCTCTTTCCCTCAAGTAAAGGGAGGTATGCCTCTGTTCTCTCTGCACCCGGAATAATTTCCTGCACCTCTTTTTTTGCACATCCGGTAAAAACCATAGCGGCAAAAATTAACGATAAGATTGTTTGAGCAGTTGTCTTCATATTTGTTTAGTTTAAGATTGAGAATATTTAACGAGCCTCAAACAAATATAGATATAAATGGAATTATAAGCATAATGTGAATATTGCAACTTATAGCCATAATTGTGTAAAGCATTTAAGAGCTAATAATTGAAAATTTGCAAAGTGATATTTTTTTCACATTAATATTTTCTATTATGAATACAACAGAGGCAAAAGGGAAATGGAACGAGACAATGGGCAAGTTGAAACAGAAATTTGCGATCTTGACTGATGACGACCTGATGTTAGCAGAGGGTAAGGAAGATGAGCTCTACGGAAGGCTTCAGAAAAAACTGGGCAAATCAAAAGAGGAGCTTCATAAATTAATATCCAATCTATAAAGCAGATAATCAGATGAAAAATATTGGCTTTATAGTTATTCTTGCCGGATTAGTATTGACAATCTTCTCTGTGGTTACTGTCTTTACCAGAGAGAAAGTTGTAGATATTGGTAAGATAGAGATAACAAGAGACAAACCCCACAATCTCAATATCTCACCGTTTATTGGGATTGCTGTTATGGGAGTTGGAGGAGTAATTGTTTATATGTCAAGAAAAAAGGGTAAAAGTTAAAAACTTTTACCCGACATTGGAAATTAGACAGTTACATCTTTAAGGAAATCCAGCACGCCGAATATCCTTAGCAGCCATATTATTACAACTATGACAACAACAATATTCAAGATCTTCTTGATTTGTCTGTCCATAGGGATGTAGGTGTTGACAAGCCATAAAACGACGCCTGCAACAATAAGTACAATTAAAATGGTAAGTACTGGCATAATGATTTTTTTAATCTTGGTTTTTATAAAACAAAGTTGACCATTTGCCACCTTATATCTCTTACAAAACCTATTAAAAAAGTTGCATTATTCCCACATTATGAAGCTCCCAATTGCAGTAGTAAATTTAGATGTTGGAACATAGCTCTAAAACAGGGTAAATTGGATCGCTGAACCCAAAATTGCGATATAACTTTTCGCCCTCTTTTGTGGTATGCAGAGAAATTTTACTTATACCCCGTTTCCCCGCTTCATCAATTAGTTGCTTTAGTATTAGTGCAGATACACCGTTTCTTCTGGCCGAAGGGATGGTGTACATATTCAATATATCTCCCTCCAGGTAAAAAGGTTTATTGAAATCTCCGGGAATCTTCTTCACCACCATAGCCCCAAAGCTGATAACCTCTCCCATATACACCGCCATAAAAGCGAAGAAGCGCTGCTCTGCCATAGCCTTTTCAAAAAACAGATTAAGCTCTTTATTAAGTTTCATCTGATATTCAGATGACTGCTCCCCTTGCAGTTCGGTTAAATAGGCCATCCTGTATTTCGTAAGCAGCTCTATCTCCTTTTGCTCTACCTGTTTTATCTCTACAGCAGTTAAATCAATTTTCATAAGATATTATTTTTGGAATCTTAAATGGTTCTATAGGATAGATCATAGATTTGTCTCTACTCGTCCATCCTTAAGTGTCCTGATTAATATTTTTTCATCATAGAATATGAGGTACTCACCTGCTTCGTATACCTCACCTTGTGTGCCGGAAAGTTCTTGGTTTATCTTCGCGTCAAAACTTAGACGGTAAAGCAAAGGGGTTCCAGATCCTTGTTTATCAGCCCTGTAATAAAGCCATTTATCAATAAAGAGCAGGCTTCTATAAAGCGTTGCTCCCTCTGATACTGCCATTTTCCTGGGTTCCCTGTCGTGATCTGATACTAAATAGAACCCTTTAGGATAGGTTTTTGAGTTATTATCATAATAACCACCACCTTGAGTGAAAAAAATCCAGCGCCAACCGTCACTAACTACAAAATCTGCAATTATATGATTTGCATTCAGGAGCCTGAGGCTCTTTTTTGTATTACGATCATAAATGTACAACCCTCCGAACTGTCCATTTACACTTAAATTCTCCCACCATTTAGTATAGAAAACATAATCTGTTGTGATATATGCCCCTGTGATATAATCCTTCTCAATAAATACCCGCTCCATTGGCTTTGTTATATTATTGGTATTTATCTGATATAAAGATCCATCTAGTAAGAAATAGGCTATTCCGCTGCTATGTACTCTCAGATAACTTGTATTGATATCATAAAAAACCCGATCGCGGCCACTAATTGTGATTCGACACATTCCCGGTTTTCCGGTTTTATTATTATTATTGATGTAATAGATATGACCCCCTATTACATTGATCTGGCTGGGTATGTCGTGTGAAACTCTCCTTTTGAGCGACCCGTCTATATTCATTCTGTAAAGCTTAAAGGAGTCACGTGGGTTGGAAAAGTAAATAACACTGTCCTGATAAGCTACCTCCCCACCCTGTTTTAGCGAAGAGTTTGTGTTACCCCAGGTATTTATCCTGTTTTTGTTTGACACCTGAGATGAGGCAGATATACAGATTCCCAGAATAAAAATTGAAATTATTAACCTTTTCATACTCCCGATTTTAAATTATTACCTAACGACCAAAGAGACTCTTAAGATGAGGGGATAGAGAAGGAGAAGACTGAGCCCTTGCCCTCTTCGCTCTCGACCTTAATCCATCCACCCGATTTCTCAACAAACATCTTGCAAAGTATCAAACCAAGTCCGGTTCCCTCTTCGTTTGCAGTGCCTAGAGTTGAGTTGTTGTTATCAATCAGAAAAACTTTTTCAATACGTTGAGCAGGGATTCCTAAACCATTATCGCTTACTCTAACGATTATCTCCTTCTCCTCTTTTTGAGCTGAGACCGAAATCTCACCTCCAGGAGAGGTGAATTTTACGGCATTGGAAATCAAATTCCGCATCACAGTAGCTATCATATGCTTGTCCGCTATAACCTCTAAGTTTTGATTAAGAATCCTTTTTATTGTTATATTTTTTGGCAAAGCAATCTGATCGAATATTAGAGCAGTCTCTTGGATAAGATTACCCAGGTTTAATTTTTCCGGGTTGTACTCTATCTTATTGGTTTGCGAGCGCGCCCATTCGAGAAGATTGGTCAATAGATCCATTGCCTGCTTTGAGGATTGTATTATAAAACCTGCATATTGCTCAATACTTTCATAATCTTTCTCAATAATTTGATTATAAAGTAACTCGCTAAATCCTATTATGCTGGTAAAGGGGCTTCTGAGGTCGTGGGCAATAATTGAGAAGAATTTATCTTTAGTAGCATTGAGCTCCTGTAGTTTCTGATTGGTGATTTTCAGCTCGTCGAGAGCGTGTTTCAAATTAAGGTGGTTTTGCACCCTTACTTTAACTTCGACAGAGTTGAACGGTTTAGTAATATAGTCGACAGCTCCACTGCGAAACCCATTAACGATATCATCAATATCGTTTTTTGCAGTAAGAAATATCACCGGAATGTGTCTGATGCGTTCATTTGCCTTAATTCTTCGACACACCTCAAACCCGTCAATTTCAGGCATCATAATATCTAAGAGTATAAGATCTGGAGTATTATTTTCAAGTATTTTAAGAGCATTTGTTCCGCTGTTGGCTATACTTAATGAATAGTCGCGACCTAATACGCTGGCAATCACTTTCAGGTTGTTGGGTTGATCGTCAACAACCAGTATTACATCTTTCGCCATTTTATTTTCTGTTTGGTTCATCCGGATAGGATTAATCGTTAAATATAGAATTAATTGAATTTAAACAGTTTTGGATTCTTGCAATATCAAAAGATTCGATAGACTCCTTGAGCTCATCTGTTTTATTCAATAATTGCCCTACATTATATTGTTGGGCAAAGTCAGTAAGTTTATCGGCAAGTGCTTCAAGATTGTCAACTATCATACTGTTTACCTGATTGTCAATCTCCTGATAGAATTCATCTCTAAAGATTTTTTTAACTTCTGCCTTAATTTCGAAATTTTCGATGGTATCATATATTTTGGAGTCAACAAGAGTTTTAGCGGCATCTTTTTCGATGCGTTCAAAAGGTAAAAATTTTATGATTTCGTTTATCAGAGATCTCTTTTGAACCGGTTTACGAAGGTAGCCGTCAAACAGTGTATTTAACCTTTCAATGTCACTCTTCATAGTCGAAGCAGTTAGTGCAACTATAGGTATATGAGCCGTCTCCGCTCTCTTTTTTATGATTTCGGTAGCTTCATAACCGGTTATTCCGGGCATCCGGATATCCATAAAAACCAGGTCGAAATCGTATGCATTGCAAAGTTCTACGGCCATCTCTCCATTTTCGGCCTCAAAGAGCTGGAGGTTATAATTTTCGAGAAATGCAAGTACCAGATTACGATTGTAAGGCACATCGTCAACCACAAGAATTTTTGATCCTTTGAAAAGAAGTTCATCATCATCCCAGGTGTAGAAATTATCGTGTTCGATTGTATCGTCACTGTATTTAATGTCGTAAAACCTGGCGTAAAAACGGCTGTACTCTCCTTTTTTACTCTCTATTCCAATCTCTCCGTTCATCAGTTCGCAAAGGCGTTTGGTAATTGTTAGCCCTAAGCCAGTACCTCCATATTGTCGCGAATCCTGCCCCGATTGCTGTGTAAAGGATTCGAAAATCCTTTGCTGATCTTTCTCATCAACTCCAATACCTGTGTCATATACCGATACTTCAAAATCGATAACTCCGTTTTTATCACTTAGCAAGTTTATTTTGATCTTAACATAACCTTTGTGAGTAAATTTAATAGCGTTGCCGGCAAGATTCAGAAGTATTTGCCTCAATCTTATTTCGTCAATGATTACAGTTTGCGGGAAGTTATCTTCGACTTCAACAAAAAAATCGATATTCTTCTCTTTTGCTTTCTCGGTGAAAAGTTGCTTTATTTCATTAGCTATTACACGCAGGTCGGCAGGTTCGGGAGATATCTCCATATGTCCGGCTTCAATCTTTGAAAGGTCCAGAATATCGTTGATTAGTAGAAGCAAAGTTTTTCCGCTGTCGAGTATTGTTTTTAGGAAGTTTTTTTGTTTTGGGTTGTCGGTTATGTTGATTAACACTTCGCTGAATCCTAGAATAGAGTTCATAGGTGTGCGGATTTCGTGGCTCATATTTGCAAGAAACTCCGATTTTGCACGGTTTGCAGCTTCGGCCTGATCTTTTGCTGTGATAAGTTGTTTCTCTGTGCTTACTTTGGTAAAAGCATCTGCTACAGTGTTTGCAAGTACGTTAAGGAACCCGATCTGGTTTTCGTTCCACTCTTTTTTATCTAAAACTGCATCAAAACCCAAAAAACCGGTTGTTTTGTTATTGGCAATAATGGGGACGCAAACCAATGATTTTATATGCTGTTTTTTAAGAAAGGCTTTTTCGGCAGAGGCCTCTTGTGGCATTGCTTCAACATCGGGTATATGTATGATAGACTGGGCTTCTCCCTGTTTTTTCCACCACGGGAGTGAATCAAGTAATACATTTTTCAGGAGGATGCTTTGAGGAAGGTCTCTGTTGCACCATTCGTGTGTATTGCTTAGAGTGAGATTATCGTCAGAAATGAGTAGAATATAGCTTCTGTCCACATCGAAAAAATGACCTGCCAGGTTGAGCATCCGGTCGATTTTAAAGTCAATATTACTGATGTCGGCACTCACAAAATCGGAAGAGATGTCTGTAATAAGTTTTTGATAACTAACCTGATGAGCAATCATATCGTGCGATTTCTTTTTATTGCCCACATTTACTATCATCTGTGCAAATACTAATAGCATATGAGTCTCTTTTTCCGAATAATTGTGGTGTGACCTCACGGAATCAAAACCGATAAAACCAATACAGGAATCATTGTCCATCATCGGAACAGTTAAAAGACTTTTAACATCTTGAGATTCAAGGATCTCTCTTACTCCATCACTCTCATCAAGTGCTAAGACATCGGGTATAGACAATGGCTCTCCTTTCTGATGGTTTTCAACCCACCAAGGGATTATATTAATTGGAACTTCCTGTAAATTATCTATCTGAGGAGAAATACCATCGTTGCACCACTCGTAGGTATTGTTGCACTTACCCCTTTTCCAGTCGTATTCAAAAATATAACCCCGGTCTGCGTTCACAAATTTGCTCAATTCGGCAAGAGACTGGTTAATTCCGGCTTCAATGTCAGATACTTTAAGATTTATGTATTTTGAAGCCATATTCATAATAATATGCTGTAGTTCAGATAGTTTGCCCAGCTCTTCTTCGAAAAACTTTCGTTCGGAGATGTCAATAAAACTCTCAAGCAACAGATCCCTACCTTTTATCTCAATTAGTTTAACGGTTTTAAGTATTGGAATTTTTGTACCATCATAGCGGCAAAGAACACGGTCAGAATTATCTACTATCAGATGTTTATCGCATACAGGACAGTTGTTCTCCAAAGCAGTACAGACAAATGAGTGACATCGCTTACCGATGATGTTCTCTGCTGAGGTTCCAATCATATTTGCAGCAAAAGAGTTTACACTTTCGATGACCCAAGTTGTCGGATTAACCAACATTATACCTACAGAGATATTTTCGAGTAGTATCCGTTTTAATTCTTCCTCTTTTGTTAATGCAGTTCGGGCAGCCTCGGCATCTTCGAGCATACTCAACATTTGCCTCCTTGTAGATTCAGACTCCTTCAGCCTTTCGTTTTGAATGCGCCTCTCATTCTCTCTCAGCTCAAATATGTCATTTTTAATCAGTTCAAGCGATTCGGCAAGATATGCAAGGGGATTCTCCGAAGAGACTATTGTCTCTGTGTCAACTCGCTCTCCATCTAACTGCAATACAGAAAATGCGTAGCTTAACTCTTCAAGATCTTTTGCCGTAACGTAGATCCCTTTTTCTGTTTCTTTCCCCAAAATGTTATATTGGTTCTCCATACTCCCCTCCAAAATTTGCCGGGCAGCTTTTATTGCATCTGCATAGTTGTCTACAATGGCTATTCTAAACTTAGGATTGGAATAACGCATTCCCTGACTAATAAATGGTTTGAGCCAGGTAGGCCCGTTCAGAAGTACCAATCCAAGCAAGGTCTGCTGGTTGTCGTAAAAGTAACGGACTTCCCTTTTCATTACACTAAATGGCACCCGCCCTTTTGCTGTACCAAGATTACGGATTTGAACATAAGGCGTTTTAACTCCGGCTTCTGAACAAAAATTTTCAACTACAGTGTTAAATCTATCGAGATCGTGATTTTTTAGATTGGAATTGGCCTCAGAAACCATATAGACAATTGAATCTCCAATTTTTTGCAATGAAATATTGTTATCCCCTTTTATGAGAACCCTACAAAATTCCGGCAGGGTAAGGATTGGTAATCCACTTTCCGGACAAGTTTTGATGCTGTTTTCCTGCATATTATGATTAATTATTTTATTCACTCCTCATCCTCCACACTTTTATATATAATTTTTTGATTTAGCTGCAGGGATAGTTTATTTACCTCTTTTTTTAGCTCGATCATTCGGTCTTCCCTACCTTGCATCAGTCGGTTCATCCGGACCGTCTCTTCGTATAGGACAGCAAGTTTTTCTTCACTATGCTTACGGTCAGTAATGTTTGTAAAAAAACATAGATTTGCAGGGTTGCCATCCCAGCTAATCATCTGGGCATTAATATTCACCCAAATGACAGAGCCATTATCTGCAATGACTCGAAAATCATAATCTGTCTCTACCTGTTGCCCCTGCATACGTCTGGTATAACTGTCCAGAACCATCTTTCGATCTTCTGGATGTATAAGTGTAATGAATGGTACAGATAAAAGTTTTTTGGAAGTATGCCCAGTAATGAGTGAGAGCGCCGGATTGGCGAACTCTATTTTATCACCTCGTATAATGGCTATACCACCGGCAGCACCCTCAAACAGATACTCGTATTTTTGTTCGTTCTGCTGCATTAAGGTAGTTCGCTCACGCAGAATAACCAGCAAATAGGTCATAATAAGAACCATTAAAATCAATCCTGCCGGTACTGCAGTTCGGGTAGCCACATCCCATCTCCAGGTGCGAGCGTCATAATCCATACCAAGCACAGCCATCAGTTTGCCGGTTTGGGGATCCAAAAGCGGAGTTAATGCAGAGACCCAGATACCCCAACTGTCTGTTACAGGCCCTTCGGCAAGAGATATTTTTGTGTCGAATACTTGCAGTAGCCCCGGCGACACATTCTCATATATTTGCCCAGCAGGCGATTCGTCCTCTGAACCTATCGGTTCACTATCTGCAAAGAAGAATACCGTTCCGTCATCCCTTTGCCCCATAAGATATACAAAGCGACACTTTGGGTTAGCTGAGCGCACAGTTGCAAGCATCTCCTTACGCCGCAGATAATCGGAGGTGTTGATGTCTGCCTCTGTACCGGTAAGAGTTTTGATACGCTCTATGTTTATCGATGCCGCTATCTGTTTTGCATTAACAATCAGATCATTACGCATACCTTTGTCAATATATGAAGCAAACCACCAAACAGTGAGCACTCCCAAGATGAGCATTGAACTCAGTAAAAATGGTCTGTATTGCATAAGACGTTTAGATGATTTATAAAAATTATTGTTTGCCATACTCTAATAGGTTGTTATATAGGCTGCTTCTTATTAATATAACGACAAAGTGAGATTCTCCCTAATTGTAACATTAATTTCAACTAAGTTAATTTAAATTTTATAGATAATAAATAGTTATAAGACTATTAAAGTCTAAAAATAGAATTAATTTACTTCAGAATAAATTTTTTACTGCCGGATACCCAAGATAGATTGATTGGATTAACTTTGTGGTTATCTTAAAATCTTTAGAAAATGGGGAATAAAATTATTGTAATTACTCTAATGCTCTTTTTTAGTAGTTCTTGCAAAAACTCTCTCCCGGATATTAGCGGGGTCTACAGATTGCCAGAGACAAGTTATGATCTGGTGATAACCTTTATTAAAAAGCCGAATGGGTTTAGGTATTATATAAAGGGACAACACATAGATGTTGAGGGAGATGCCATTGTTTCTGCCGAAGATAGCCTCTATTATGTAACTTTCGATGGTCCTACAGGTGGAAATAATAAGCCAAAATCTCTAAGCGGGGTATATAAAGAGAATACCCTCACTATTCAGAACTACGGCAACTCCCAAAATGAATATATATTTTTTGAGGATTGCCCCGATAAATATATGGAGTTTAAAAAGCAATAGATTTATTTTCTCTCTTAATATTTGCATTACAGGTGTAGTACTTTCCAATAGTAAGTCTTGCAAGCAGATAGCTTATTGTTGACTCTGCCCCCTGATTCAAATTCACGTGTGTCTCCTCAAGACCGTCATAACACCCGCCTGTGCAAGGATTGTAGACAATCTGGTTTAAACGGTTCTTCCCTAGAAACCAGTTAAAGGCAATTGAGATCTTTTTAAGATACTCATCTTCATTAAAAATGTCATAGAATGTACCTAAAGCCATTATTGTATAGGCTACATCAATAGGCTGCTCTCCATAATCTCCAGGTATTTCTCCCTTTTGTAACCACCCCTTATTCGAGATTACCACGATTCCGCTTCGTTTAAAGGTTTTGGAAAGTAGAAATTTAAATGATTTTACAGATACCTCTTTATAGGTTTGATCTTCAGTTGCAAGCCACGCATATAACATACTCTCCGGAAGGGAGCTGTTTGCATATGTGAGATAATCTTCAAACCACATCCAATCTTTTGACGATTCGTGCTTAAACATCTCCGAAAGCCTATCTGCAAAAATTTTGATAAGGTTTTTATTTCCTTTGGTAGCGGAGTGCAGATTATAATAAAAGAGACCTTTAATAGCAAAGGCCATCGCTCTGCTGGAGTAAATATTTTTTATGTGAGGGATAGCTCGTTTAATTATTTTAATTGCTTTTGAGACTAGTTTTTCCGGAAGAATGGAGCTTAGAGAGATAGTGTACCCTAATGCCCAAATGGCTCTTCCATTTGCATCATCAAGATTTACATTGTTCTGCTCTGTAAAGTTGCCCTGCGGGTCTACATAGTTTAAAAAATTCCCGAGTGGTTGTTGACAGAGGTCAATGAAATTAAGATAGGTTCTTATAAGATCTGTCTCCTGTGGGTCTGAGGTCAGTTTGGAGTGCATACATAACGCTATTAGTGCTCTTGCATTATCGTCAAGAGTGTAACCCGAGCCTATATCCGGTTGATTTATTCTTGCAAATTGAATAATACCTATATCGGTTGTCATCTCTTTAATATATCCCAGATTTACTTTAGGCAGATTATATTTTAGCGGAATATTGTCCTGAATTATCTTCTTAAATAACTCAGCGTGAGCAATAGCAGAGTTCTCCCAGGATGTTGAGACAATTTTCTGAAGCGCGTTTGAACTCATACTCAATCTTAAAGGCTCATCACTTAACAGACGTATAACACCTTGTGCAAGTTGATCGGAACTACCAAAATCTATAATTATCCCGGTATCTCTATTCATAACCTCTTTTGCGTGAGGTATTGGAGTTGATATAATAGGACAGGCACAACTCATTGCATAGGCGAAGGTGCCACTCACTGCCTGAAAAGGATTTTTTGTAGTAAAAAGATATATATCTGTAAGTTGCAGATACTCGAGCAGCTCTTCGAGAGCCATAAAACTATTAATAAACCTTACGTGCTTGCCAATCTTCAAAGCCAAGACTTTTGCCTCCAACATCTCCCTATATCTCTCCCCTTCGGACTTAATAATTGTGGGGTGCGTTTTGCCGATCACAATGAATACTACCTCCGGGTATTTTTTTATTATTGTAGGAAGTGCATCCAGAGTTGTCTCTATGCTCTTTCCCGAGCTTAGAAGTCCAAAGGTTGTAAGAACTTTTTTCCCTTTTAATTTGTATTTGCTTTTAAGAAAATCTCGATCTGAGTGAAACACCAGGTGTGTGCCGTGTGGTATTACGGAGATCTTGCTCTTTACTGCGTCATATTCATTAATAAGAATCTTTGCAGAGTTATTTGTCATTACTATAATTGCACCAACAGCGTCAATGATGTTTTTTACTTTAACTCTTAAGAAGCTGTCCGGGTTAGGAATTACAGTATGAAAAACCAGAATAACAGGTTTTTGAAGAGTTAATAAAAATTTCCCGAACAGATTATTCTCATTTTCAAATAGACCAAATTCGTGTTGTACGAGAACACCCTTAATAAGATCATTATTGTTAATGAAAACTGTAAGCTTTTGGTAATCTTTATACTCAGAAGTGTTAAGGATGTAGTCTACCTCATCCGGATAGCTATGTTTCTCAGATGGAGTCTCCAAGGCACAAATTTTAATAGAGAATGATTTGCCGAATTTATTTGTAACTGCAGTTATCAGATCCTGAGAGTATGTTGCAATTCCGCACACTCTTGGAGGGTATGATGTTAGAACAAGTATCTCCGGAGTCTTCCCTATTGATTTATCTGCTTCATCGTTGTTTTCCACCAACTCTTTCAGTAGAGATGGTAAATTTAATGATGCACACGCAATCTGCTCATCTGCAGCTCCGTAATAGATAAAGAGTGTATCGCCGAAAAGAGCTGTTCCGGTTGGAAAGACAACATTATTTACTTCGCCGATTAGCTCCCAGTCATATTCGGGTGAAAAGAGAGCGTAGGGTAGGCGCGATATCAGTTTTGCTGGATTGTCAATATCCAGAAGTGCTGCACAAGCAGAGTAGACTAGCCCTCTTTGAGTTTTCTCTACTCCGTGATAGATGAGAAGCCATCCGGCCTCCGTTTCAATCGGAGGGCAACCGCCTCCAACATAGGAGTATTCGTGTGAATATATTGGGTCGAGAACTATATAATCGTGAAAATTGTGAAAATAGTCTCTCCAGAAATTTTCTGTCAACTCATCCAGGCTATTTACACTAACAATCTGAATTCCAGGTCTTATTCTGTGAAGAAAAACAAATTTTCCATTAATTTTTCTAGGAAAAAAGATAACGTTTTTATCCCAAAGCATCATCTTCTTCTCGGGATCTTCCTCCTGATAGTAAAATTTATGGTTGCGATAATATTTTATATTTATCTCACCCACATTTTCTGCGATATCAACAAATTCGGAATAGGTAATTGGAGGTACAATAATCCCCTTTTTTGTGAAATTTCTAAGATCTTTAGATGTAGCCAAAGCTCCTCGCGCATTTATCCCATCATATGCAGTATATGTCATATAATATGTGTTGTCGATAGATACTATTCGTGCATCTTCGACTCCGTGGACCTCATAATCAAACTCCGAGACCATTATAGGTCTATCCCATCTCTCTGCTAGAGTTAACGGTCCATCTAACCTGCAATAACCAATACTTGAGTAATTTCCGTTACTCACAGCCCGGTAGAATATATGTACACTGTCTCCTACACGAATGACAGCAGGGTTAAGCACACCCTCATTCTCAAATTCATTGGAGCTCTTCTCCAGAATAATCCCCTCTTTCTTAACTACTACCATATTGTTTGTATCTGATTCAGTTTAGTGATGATTCTCATAATTATAAAGTTCACATTAAAAGAATCGAAAAACTTACACAATTCCGTAGAAATCATATATTATTCTCATATTTTATTTGGCAATTCAATAATAAATTTATTTTTTGTAATGCTCATTAAGAAAATAGGGGTTAATGGTTAGCCACCACTATATAGGAAAGAGTTCGTAGTTGTTTTCTCTAAGAAGCTTAGAAGTGTATTATCGTTGCATTTTCAAGATTAATAAAGATTTACTAATTTTGTTTACCAATAATTAATCCAGTTATTTTATGAAAAGAGTTGTAATTATATTCTTAATAAGTATCTTCTCCTTATCTCTGTTTGCGCAGAGCAGCGAGGAAAAAGCCCAATTAATACTCACTTTGGTAAAGAGAAGCAATGTGATACCATCTTTCTTTACAAAGCACTATAAGGTTAAAGCTTGGTCTGCAAAACTAAGTAAGCCCATTCCCGCAGATAATGATCTTTGGACACTCTCTAATTTTCAAGCGGCAATGGATGTTTCAACCAAAAAGCCGATAGATTGGGGTGTAAATGGAGACAGATATGTGGTAGTGAATGTGGTGCCCGATAAAAATAACCGCCCTTATCGTGTAGTAGACGATATGGCAGGTACAAATCATAGCTTAACATTTACCCTCGACCTTTATGAGTTTAACGGCAAATTTGTTAAAACTATTTCGAATTGGGGCTACCTTCTTGGTGACGGATATCTTGGCGTTGTCTATGTACAGCAAGGGGTCTATCCAACTTTTTTATCTGGTGTAGCTGAAGAAAAAGGGGGCTCCTTGACATACAAAGTTTATGAAGGTACTAAGACCCGCCTATCTAGTTTGGTGGATGAAGCAGATTTGAAAAGAGCGTTTAGAGAGATGAAGGTAGACTTACCGGACCAAATACCACTGCAACTATCTTGTACCTTCCCTCCCAAGCCTGTTTTTGATGCCGCAAAAACTGCAATATTGGAGAAGATGAAGCAGGAATCTCCTTTTTTACAAGCAAAGTATTATCAAAAGGGAGTTTATGATGCCGGTAAAATGAATTTTCCTAACCCAAACCAAAAATGGAGTTTTTGGAATATGTTTATTCCAAGTGAAATTACAAACAGGTGCCCTATTGACTGGGGTCCAAATGGCGATAGATATATTCAGTTTGATGTAGAATTTGAAGATAAAAGAAATTATTCCGCTTTGGAAGATGATCTCTACTCCACCGGAAAACGATTCCTTTTTCCACTTAGATTGTATGAGAGTGATGGACGTTTTGTAAAGACAATTTCAAGTTTCGGCAATTTTTTTGGCTTTGGAGAGGGTTCGTTTGTTTTTATGCAGGATGGAAAGAATGAGATAGCCTCTTTATTCACCAAATTACCGGTTGAGGTTGATAAACCTTTTTCATATAAAGTGGATAGACGAACAGTTACTAAAATATCTGAATTGCTTACTTTTAAGCCCATTCTGTAATTTTTTAATCTCCTGACCCAATTCCCGGTTCCGAACTATACACTATATAAGTGAGTAAAACCGCCTATGAGATTATCGAGATGTGTCGGGGCTCATATCGCCAGTTGCGCACTAACAGGGAATTATGAGGTTTACTATTGGCGAGAGGGCTATTTTGAGGTGGATTATTTAATAAAAAAGGATAATAAGATTGTTGCCATTGAGGTCAAGAGTAATTTCGATACGACCAATAAGGGTATTGCCGAGTTTAGAGAGCGGTTTAATCTGCACAGTTCAATTGTTGTGGGTAAAGGGGGAATGGATGCTGCAATATTTTTGGGTACGAACCCCGCTAAACTGTTCGAATAAAAAAAATTGCAACTGTGTTATATACTTTGCGTTAATCAATATTTAAATCATATCGTTAATTCTATAAATACCATCCCCCATATGCTATTCAGTACTAAATTTTAAAAAAAGATTACTTAAAGATTTTTGTGTCATAAGTCATATGACAGGTTAATTTGAACCTTATACCTTGCAGAAATTTAGCTTATTGGGCTTCCAGCTTTAGTGTGAAAACAAATGAATTTGTAGAGATAAACTCTGTCAAATTTATAGGGGGGCCGTCACAAACACTAATTTACTTTATGGGCTTTTATGTATAATAACATAGTGTCTTATTGTTGAATATGACAAAAAAGTAAAATAACTGATTGCTTATTTGTTCTTTTCTTAATATATTTGCAATTGGACTATTAAATATTTGCTATGCATAATTTTAAAGCAGGTTTATATATAAAACAGGGTACCTATAAAAGTTTTCAGCCATCGCTCATTAATAGGGATTGGATTCTTGATGATATGCAGGTAATGAAGTTACTAAGTCAGGCAGATCGTCATTTAGGCCGCCTAGATATGTATTCAGAATACGTCAATATTGATATGTTTATTAAGATGCATATTGCTAAAGAGGCAACACAATCGTCAAGAATTGAAGGAACACAAACTAACATAGAGGATGTATTCTTAAAGAAAGAAGAGATAAAATCTGAAAACAGAAATGATTGGGAAGAGGTGCATAATTATGTAAATGCAATGAATGAAGCTGTATTACAACTGCACCGATTACCTTTCTCCTCCAGATTGATAAAAAATACCCATAAAATCCTGCTGCAAGGGGTAAGAGGAGAACATAAAATACCCGGAGAGTTTCGCAAAAGTCAAAACTGGATAGGTGGAGCTTCTATTGGGGATGCTGTTTTTATTCCACCTGTTCACACAAGTATAAACGAATTAATGTCAGATTTAGAGAAGTTTGCGAATGATGAATTTAATATGCTGCCGGACTTAATAAAAATCGCAATTATCCACTATCAGTTTGAAACAATCCATCCATTTCTCGATGGTAATGGTCGTGTTGGCAGGCTATTAATAACACTATATTTGGTTGAAAAAAAAATATTAAAACGACCAATTTTGTACTTGTCCGATTTCTTTGAAAAAAACAGATCACTTTATTACGATAACTTGATGCGTGTAAGAACTAATAATGATATAAATCAGTGGCTTAAATTTTTCCTGACAGGTGTTATGGAAACCGCAATGAAAGGAGTTGAAACGTTGGATAGTATTATGCAGCTACAAAAGAGTATTGACCTGAAGTTAAAAGATATAGGAAGCAGAAGCGGGGATGCATATAAAATAGTGGAGTATCTTTATAACCAACCAATAGTAGATGCTCAGCGTATTTCGGTAATTACCGGGAAATCATTACGTCCATCATATAATATGATATCAGTTTTAGAAAATCTTGAAATAATCAGAGAGATAACAGGAGGTCAAAGAGGAAAACTTTATTTGTTCAGCGATTATGTAAACTTATTTAAAAAAAAATAAATTGTTGATAATAACTAGCAGAACTAAAAAAGCAGGCATCTCTACCTGCTTTTCCCGTACCCCTAAGAGGACAATTTTCTGAACCATTTATGAAAGATTTGGAATTGATTGTAAAGTTGAAAAACGAAATTCAAATAGTAGATAATGAGTAGAATAAATTAAAAACATTTGTATAATGATCCGATTTCCTCAATTGAGGGTATTCCTGCACATTTGGAGGGCTATAAAAATGTGGATTTCGATATTAAGGCATAAGTATGATAATGACATTCTATTCTTCATTTCTTTATAAAATCTTCATTTAACTCTTTTGTAAACATTGTAATTATAGGAGTAAGTCTATTATCTATTTTTCGAAATTCAATAATAAATATTGAAGCAATATTTATAATTTCCTCCAGAAAATTAGAATTGCAAAATTGTTTTGTCGGAACCCAAAACGTGTCAAAGTATTCTTTTTACAACAATTCCATTCTCAGCATATTGCCCTTAGGGAACAAAGAGTGTAAATAAAAATTCAGACATATAAAACAAAAAACAGGGTGTTGTAGAAAAAATGTAATTATATATTCGCAAAAACTTGATATATATTTAAATATACAATTCTTCAAATATGCAAATTTATTTGCATAATAATATATTGTATTGTAGATTTGCTGGCGTTAACTGTTAAACAACAATCTATTATTAAACATCCTGTTTACGGTTAATTAAATATTTAAATATGAAAATAAATTCAAAAGTATTCGGAGTTTTATTTCTTCTAACAATGGTTGCTGTAGCTTGCAACAAAGATTTAATAACTAGTCCAACGGTGCAAGAAAAAACGTTTATAGAGACCAATGATGTGACATTCGTCTCTGCATCCAAGGCTAATAAAATCGCCGAAGGATTCTTTGGCACACGCTCTAATGACCCTGTTACAAAAAGTAGTATCCGCCTTGCCTCAACCGAGACTATTGTTGATAGTAGGAATGAAAACAAACCATTAATGTATGTTATGAATTATGCTGATGGTGGATTTGTTATTATCAGTGCAACTAAGGATTACTATCCTGTTTTAGCTTATTCCGATGAAGGCAACTTTGTTCTAAGCGAAGATATGGGAAGTGTGGCAGTTTGGTTGGAAGAAACCGAAGAAGCTATCCGACAAAGCAAGACTTTGGATAAGAAAATCAAGGCAAAAATAAGTAGTATGTGGCGGCGGTATGATCCAACAGGCAATATTATTTCTCATAAAGCAACCACTAAAAGTCTTTCGTCAGAAAAAGACGATGCAATGGCAAATCGGATTGGAGAATTAACTAATATGGGCTATACATGCTATAGTTTAGAGAGTGCTTATACGGAAGGTTTGATTTCATATAATTTATATCAAGCAAGCCTAACTAATGCTTATGAACTTGGAACTCCGGAATATCCTATTGTTGTGTTTGGAAATAATTATTCTTTTTCGCAGATTGGTCCTTTGGTTTCCACTCACTGGGAGCAACAGAACTCATATAACGCATTATGTAGTAATTATCCGGGTCCTGCAGGTTGTGGCACAATAGCAATAGCACAAATTATGAAATTCCATGAGTTTCCCTCAACATACGATTGGTCTGGTATGGCTGACATTTTTGCAACGAATGCTACACAAATATTGATAGGAGATATCAACAACAGAATAGGCTCAGATTCATATGTAAATGAAGAGCGATCAGCTTTCCAATATTTTGGATATAACGCGACTGTTTATAACCATGATCGACAATCGGTAGAATCCGAGCTTTTCTATCATAGACCTATACTTATGGGTGGGTACACTAATAGTTTATTAGGAATTGGGATTGGCGATGGACATAGTTGGGTTTGCGACGGAGTTTCTAAAGAGTATTCCGAAAACTTTCATTATGTAGAATTTCTTATCGGTGATTCGGGAGATTATTACTACGATTATGATAAAAATATATGCACTCCAAATAACCCAATTTATACAGGAGGATACGTAAGTGAATATTTCCATATGAATTGGGGATGGAATTCTTCTGCCACTCCTGATGGATGGTTTGCTACAAATGATGTAAATACAGTTTTAGGTAATTATAATCATGTAAGGAAAAATATATATGTATCAAAATAAATATATGTATAATGAAAAATTCGTATAAACTTTTATTACTATCGATAATAGTCATATCGTTTGGGACAATGTTACTCTTTGGTTGTACAAAACCTAAAGCTAATCCTAAGACTGATGATTATTTATTATTAATCAACTTAAAAAACTCCAACGGTGTTGATATATTAAAGGAGATTCCTGCTAATAAAAGCCTTGGTTATTTAGTAGTTGAAGATAAAAATGGTTGGACAGGGGAGGTGAAGCCTGAGTTATATAAATTATTTATGATTCAGCCTGAATATTATTACGAACCGAAGGTGTCTTTACCTGAGAACCCGGAGACAATATTGCATGTAACTAAAACAAATGATAATTACTATCTTGTAATTAAAATCAGTAGTATGACAAGATTGAAATATTATCAGCTTACATTTAAACTGACATGTTTCTATATTTTTGGCGATAATAAAGAACGTACTATTGTCTCCTATTGGAACCCGGATGGTTTGTTCAGACCCAATGATGACTATCCACGAGTTGAATGTGACCGCTTAACAATTGATGGTACACAGTATCAGGTTAATCAAGAACTATTTGTCCCTAATTTTAGTGATGAGACAAAAAAACTAATTGCTCCTAACCATAAAGAGAGTGATTTCTACAGGTTTATTTCGGTTGCAAAAATAATATTGTAGAATTTTTCAAGACAAACCATTATTTAGTGCATGGTACAAGTTGGGAAATGAAAAAAAAATTCACTATTAATTTGCACCAGGAGGTAATTATTGAACCTCAAAATTGATGGTTGCTTAACCGTTTAAGATATCGTATTGGGTGTCGGATTCCCTTAAAATCGGGCATAGTTTCATTCGACAAAATCATTTGTTTTCAAACTAAAGTTGACTAGTAAAAAATAATGATTCAGGGAGATTTTTACATTCAAATTACCCTTTTATAAGATTAATGGCGCAAAAATGGCGCAAATCACAAAACAAAGAACCCTAACTGACTCATTATCAATTAGGGTTATTTTGTTTCCGTACCCGTAAGTGGACAATTTTCCGAACCATTTATGAGAGATTTGGAATCTGAATTGTTTGATAAGCAGTGAACGATCTCCTTAGGGCTTTCAACCAGATTGTCCTTACTAACTCTAATTGTTACATCCCCGACTAAATCGTAACGATAGAGCTAAACCGTTCCGAGTTCCGAATGTCAACCCACATTATCTACACACCTTGTTAACGGCTTTCTGACGCCTTTAAAATTTTATCGTAGTCGCTCAAAGCTAGTTTTATACTAGAAATAACAATTTCGGGATCATCAGTTTGCATCATATGCCCTGAACTTGAGCTATAAAAAAATCGTCCATATTTTAGTGGATACAAAAGTTCCATCCATCGTTTAATTTGGATATTGCTATTAATTCGCCACATTTTTTCTCTGTCATAGATAGTGGGTGGTTCGGAGTTGGCAAAACCGCCTGCCTTTATAAAATGAACAGGTACGTTTGGTAAAGGGTTTTTGTCGCACTCAGCAAAATCGGTCTTTGTTAATTGGCGTAATATCTTTACCTCTTCCACGTAGTATTTAGGCATTTCTGCATATAGTTTTTCGGTGAAATTTTTATAAGGCTGCCCAAATATCGAGTCGATTTGATGCTGGGTCAAGCCAATTTCTAGGTAGGGCAAATCGCCCATTCCTTTTTTTTTCGTAAAATCAACAGGATCAACAAAAACAAGTCCGGCTATTTCGTTGGGATAATCTGAAGCAAAACTTCGGATATAGGCTCCACCAAACGAATGCGATACTAACAAATAAGGCGGCTTAAGTCCTTTTTTGATTAACATTTCTCTTAGATTTTCAACTATATGTTTCGTGGTTGGAGGCAAGCTGTCGTCTTCTGATTCACCAATTCGAGGTCGGTTATAGGCAAAAACCACATTGGTTTTCGAAAATTCATCAATTATAGAAGCCCATCTTTTATAGTTATCGGCCATTCCATTTTCAAAAACAATGACGGGTTTGCCTGATTGATTATTTTGCATACCGGCTACAAAAACTTCAATCTTATGATTGTCTAATGTAACAAAATCCAGACTTGTATAAGCCTTGTCCTTATTTAACTTCACTACTTTGATAAGCGCCGTCCATCTACTGTCTGTATGTAAGGATTTTAAATCGGGGTCAGCTATGATATGCCCATAATTGGTATAATTCATAGAAGATGCAATATGATTTAAATTAAAAAATGCGCTGTCGGGTTTGTTTGCCAAGGCATACGAACAAGCGGAATTATACCGTTGGTTCATCGTGATTTTCGCATCAGGGACTTTAAACGCTTCCGAAAATGCGAAAGATGAATTCTTGAAATCGTTTGCACGATAAAGTGAGTCAGCCTTGCGGATATATGAATCGTAATTTTGTAATTTGTTCTGAGCCATAATTGATACGGCAGAGATTAGGAAAACTAAAAGTGTTGTTGTTTTTTTCATCCTTTTAAAATTATCAGATTTATTCACTTTGCTTGTATTCTTTTGAATGACTAAAAGTCATTAAAACACGTCTGGTGATGGCTCCTTGGGGGTTTTATAAAAACTTGAGATTGATAGTTAAATGCATTTTCTATGCCATACAGCCGAAATAGAGGAACCCTAACTGACTTATTATCAATTAGGGTTATTTTGTTTCAATACACGTAAGAGGACAACTTTCTGAACCTTCTTATATGCTTGATATATTTATGATTAATGAGAAATATTAATTAACATAAAATATGTGATCAAGAGTAAAACCCCGCTTACGGCAGCATAAATTGGGTATTTTATGTTGAATTGAAGATTTTTTTGTCGTAACGCCTTCACAATATTGTTAACAGTTAAGTCTGTCACCTTGCCTTTTATTGAGATACCTGATGTCCCGTATTTATCATTGGAAGTGATTGACAGAGTAACATCTTTTGTATTGATATATATTG